>JAGVPR010000286.1 GCA_020052115.1 Candidatus Eiseniibacteriota bacterium | reverse complement strand
GCGCGCGCCGCCTCGACCTCGCGCGCGGCGCGGTTGCGCAACTCCTCGAGATCGCGCAACAACTCCCCCGCGCGCCTCTCCTCTTCCGGGATCAACGATTGCGCGCGCGCGAGCAGATCCTCGTCCACGCCGAGGCCCCGAGCCACCTCGATCGCGCGGGAAAGCCCCGGCACACCGACGATGAGACGGAAGCGCGGACGAAGCGTCCCGGGATCGAACTCCATCGAGGCGTTGAGAGCGCCCGGCTCCACGGCGGCGAACGTCTTCAGGCTCCCGAGATGGGTCGTGACGATGCTGGTCGCACCCCGCGCCGCCAGACGCTCCAGCACCGCGCGCCCGAGGGCCCCGCCTTCGTCCGGATCGGTCGCCGCGCCCAGCTCATCGAGGAGCACGAGCACCGCGGGGCCGGCCGCGTCGAGGGCGCGCAGCATCTGCATCAGGTGGCTCTTGAACGTGCTCAGATCCTGGTCTATGGACTGCTCGTCGCCGATGTCCGCGAAGACGGCCGCGAAGAGCGGCAGTTCGGTCCCTTCGCCGGCCGGAACGAAGAGCCCGCACCGCGCCATGACCGCGACGAGCCCGATGGTCTTCAACGCGACCGTCTTGCCGCCCATGTTCGGCCCGGTGATGACGAGGGTGTGCTTTCCGGGCTCGAGTTCCAGATCCAGCGGCACCACCTTCGTCCCGCCGCCCCGCTCCGCCTCGGCGAGAACCGGATGCCGCGCCTCCACGAGCCGGAGAGCCGGCCCGGTCTCCGGGCGCACCATGCGCAGATCTGTGGCCAGCGCCGCGCGCGCCGACCACTCATCGAGCACCGCCAGCCGCTCGATGTTCTCGGCGAGCGCCTCCTGGAAGGCCCGCACCTGATCGCTCAACGCGAGGAGGATGCGCCGCCTCTCCTCGGCCTCCTCGCCATCGAGCTCGATGAGCCGGTTGTTGAGGTCAATTGCGGAGAGTGGCTCCATGAAGACGGATGCGCCGCTGACCGAGTGATCGTGCACGATCCCGTGGACGCGGCCGCGCGCGCCTTGCGGAACCGGGATCACGTAGCGCTCGTTGCGCAGCGTCACGAAACCCTGGCCCTGCGGGAGGTCCAGCGTCGCGAGAATATCTTGGAGTTTCCGGCGCGCCTCATCGCGCACCCGGACCGACGCGCGGCGGATATCGCGGAGCTTGGGGCTGGCGTCGTCGCGGAGATCGCCGCGGTCATCCAGGGTCCGGTCTATCTCGCGCAGGAGGTGCTCGAGCCGGTGCAGCCCCGAGCGTAGTTCGGAGAAGTGCGGCGCGCCCTCGAGCCCCGCGGTCGCGTCGAGAACCAGACCCACCAGACGCAGCAGGCGCGCGATGTCCAGAAACGCTTGCGGCTCCAGGATGATGTTCTCGACGGAGGCGTCGCGCAGGACTGGACGGATGTCCGGGAAGGAGAGCGAAGGGAGCGAGCGGCCTTCGGCGCGAACGCGGACGATCTCGGCGGTCGCCTCCTGGATGCGCGCGATCTCTCGGACGTCCTCGATCGGCGCGACGGCCAGGGCGCGCGATCTTCCGGCATCAGAGGCCGCCCGCGAAGCAAGGCAGGCGCGGACGCGGCCGAACTCCAAGACATCCAGCGTGTGGGAATCGAACGACGTTGGAAGTCACCCCTCTCCCGAGGAGCCGCGTGACGACTGAAGCACCGACGCCCTCCGCGTGAGGAGGGCGTCGGTGAACGACTTCAACGAACAGTGCGGAGTTCCGCTAGTCTTTCTGCGCCTTCATCTTTCGCTTGGCCGCATTCATCTTGCGCTTGCGGCGCTCGCTGGGCTTCTCGAAATGCTGATGCTTGCGAAGATCCGAAAGGATTCCCGCCTTCTCGCACTTCTTCTTGAAGCGCCGGAGGGCACTCTCGAAAGATTCCCCCTCGCGGACACGTATGCCCGGCATGCAGATTCCACCCCCTCACCATCCGACTTCGAGCAACTTCGACCGACCTATCGACCTTTGGGCCTTTACCTTACGACGATGCTTACCACGGCCACTATAGGGGCGATTCGCGCCCTGTGTCAAGGTAGTTCTCGGCGCCTGGAACCGGCCCCGGGGCATCGAAGAGCGGCCGAGCGATGGAGAGGAGCGCCGCGGCAGCGGTTTCGGACCTGAGCCGCCGCGGCCCCAGCCCTACTCCACGCGCCCCCTGCGCGCCGAGGAGACGGCTCTCGTCCTCCGTCAGGCCTCCTTCAGGCCCCACCAGAAGGAGAAGGGGCTGTTTGGGGTCCTCCGGGGCGGGCCCGGGCGGCCCGCCGCCCTCCTCGGCGACCAGGATCAGCGCGTGGCGCCAATCGGCCAGCACGTCAGGCAGCCGGCGCGGGTCAACGACCTCCGGCACACGGGCTCGGAGCGATTGCTTGGCCGCTGCCAGCGCGATCCTGCCCCACCTCTCGCCGCGGCCGCCTTTCACGACACAGCGATCGGTGAGGAGAGGGACGATGATGGTGGCGCCCAGCTCGGTGGCCTTCTCGATCAGCGAATCCCATCGCGGGCCGCGGAGCAGAGCGGCCGCGAGGACGACCGTGCGCCGGGGCTCGCGGGCGCCCGGCCCGAGCGTGAGCACACGCACGAGCACGCTCCCGCGATGCACGGAGACGATCTCCGCGGTTCCTTCGTTTCCGAGACCGTCGAGGATGCCGAATCGCTCGCCGGCGCCGAGTCGGAGGACGTGCGCGACGTGATGCGCCTCGTCCGCCGGGAGAGCGACCGGTTCGACTCCGGCAATCGCCTCAGGAAGGTAGAACAGTCGCCGTTCGGCCAATGTCAACCTCCCAGCGCGTCTTTGACGCGATCGAGGAAGCTCTTGCGGGGCCGTCTCGGCGCCTGGCGGCCGGAGAGCGAAGCCAGCTCATCGTAGAGTTCGCGCTCGCGGCCGGTCAGCGTCGTCGGCGTCTTCACGACGACCCGCACGAGCAGATCGCCATGGCCGGAGCCGTTGAGGCCGGGCAGACCCTTGCCTCTCAGACGGAGCACTTTGCCGCTCTGCGTGCCGGCCGGCACCTCGAGGCTCGTCTTCCCTTCGAGCGTCGGCACCTCCACCTCGGTGCCGAGCGTGGCTTGAGGCGGGCTCAACGGCAGCTCGCAGATCAGGTCGCGCTCCCTCCGCGCGAAGAGCGCGTGCGGCTTCTCGTCGAAGACGATGAACAGATCGCCCGCGGGACCGCCGCGAACGCCGGCGTGCCCGAAGCCGCGCAGCGGGAGGTAGTTTCCCGCCGCGACTCCGGCCGGAACGACGATCGGAATCGACTCCTCGGCCGTCTCGCGGCCCTCGCCGCGGCATGACGGGCAGACATCGCTCAGACGCACCCCTTCTCCGCGGCATTCGGGGCAGACCGAGACATTGATGAACTGGCCGAAGAGGGAACGCTGCACATGTCGCACCTGTCCCGCGCCGCCGCAGCGCGCGCAACTCGTCTCCCCCGAGCCGCCGCGGCCCCCGCACTGCGAGCAGGGCAGGTTCTTGCGAACCCTGAGCCGCTTCTTCGTTCCCGAAGCGATCTCCTCGAGGCTGAGCCGCACCCGGACCCGGATGTCCTCGCCGCGGTGGTCGGGACGGGAGGCGCCGCGAAAGAAGCTGTCGAACTCCATGCCGCCGAAGTCGCGCATGAACGCGCGCAACGCCTCGGAGAGATCCACGCCGTATCCGGGCGCGGCGGCCGCCCCGCCGCCCGTGCCCGCCTCGCCGAACCGGTCGTAGCGCGCCCGCTTCTCGGGATCGCGAAGGACTTCGTAGGCCTCGGTGGCTTCCTTGAACTTCTCCTCGGCCTCCTTGTTCTCGGGGTTGCGGTCGGGGTGGTGTTGCAGCGCGAGACGGCGATAGGCCTTCTTGACGGCCTCCGCATCCGCATCGCGCGCGATGCCGAGGATTCCGTAATAATCACGTGACGAGCGCCGGGTCACCCGCTCCTCCTACGTGGACACCATGACCCGCGCGGGTCGAAGAAGCCGGTCGCCGACGCGGTAGCCCTTCTGAATAACCTGCAACACCCGATTCGGGGGCGTCCCGTCACGCTTCTCGGCGTGGACGGCCTCGTGCAGGTTGGGATCGAACTCCTCCCCTTCGGGGTTCAGCTCTTCCACGTCGCACCGTTCGAGAATCTCGCGGAATCGCTTGTAGACGAGTTCCATTCCGGCCCGGAAGGCGCGAGGGCCGCGGTGCGCCGTGTCCGCTTCGAAGCCGCGCTCGAAGTTGTCGAGCACGTCCAGCAGTTCGGCGAGAAGCGCTTCGTTGCGGGCCCGCGCCGTCGCCTCCGCGTCCTGGCGCGAGCGCTTGCGGTAGTTGTCGAACTCCGCGGCGAGCCTCTGGAGCTGGTCGCGCAGCTTCGACTCGCTCGTCTTCACCGACTCCAGCTCGAGCATCAGGCCGGCCAGCGGATCGGTTCCGTCCGCTTCGCCGTTATCGCCGTGAAAACCGTCGCTCTCGTCGTCGGACCCGGGCTTCGTGGGATCCTCTTCGAATGCACTCACTTCGACGCCCTCCGCGCGGCCGCCGTCACAACACCCGCTCGAGACGCCTGCCGATGTACTCGACGGCAGAGACCAGCTTCCAGTACTTCATCCGCGTGGGTCCGAGGACGCCGATCGCGCCCATGCCGTCGCGGGTCTTGTAAGCGAAGCGGACCAGGCTGTACGAGGACATCTCCTCACGGGTGTTCTCCTGGCCGATGGAAACCTCGACGGCGCCGGCGCGTCCCCCGGAAAGAAGGGAATCCGCGATCGGCTCACGGCGCTCCAGAAGCTCGATGAGACCACGGATCCGCGCCGGCTCGCGGAACTCGGGCTGCGAAACGATCTCGGCGGTGCCGCCCCAGTGCAGCTCGCCAGGGGCTCCGAACTCGAAGATGCGCGGCGCGCAGCGCACGACCTCCTGCTCGACCACGCCGATCGGTTGCCCATCCGCTTGAAGCCGCCGGCCGATCGAGGCGCGCGCTTCGCGGAGCGTGAGCCCGACGAGCCGCTCGCGCAGAACCACGCCCGCGCGGGAGAGTTCCTTCGCGCTCAGCGTGCAGGGGAACTCGAGCAGGATCGAGCGCACCAACCCCGAAGTGATCCGCACGACGAGCATAGCGCGGCTCTCGCCCCCTTCGATGAACCGCAAGTCGGCAAGCACGCCCGTGTCCACGCTCGGCGCCACGGCGAGCCCCAACTGATGGGAGACCCACCCGAGCACGCGCGACGTCTCTTCCAGAACCCGGTGCAGCTCATGACCCGAGAGGTCGAGGGCGCGCTCGATCGCCTCCCTCTCCTCGGCCGAAAGCACGGGGGCTTCCATGATCTGGTCGAGGTAATAGCGATAGGCGGCGTCCGTGGGCACGCGGCCCGCCGAGGTGTGGGGCTGCTGCAGCAACCCCCGATCCTCGAGATCCATCATGACGTTGCGGATCGTCGCCGGCGAATACGGAAGGGCGTATCGCTTCGCAAGAAAGCGAGAGCCGACCGGCTCCGCCTCCTCCGTGAAGCTCTCGATGACCAGCCTGAGGACTTCCTTTTCGCGGTTGCTGAGGATCAAAGGATGCCTCCCTCTCTGGCACTCTCAGCCCGGAAGTGCCAACATCAGGAGGCTAACAGGGTTGGACGGGTGATGTCAACGGGCGCGGCCCGCCGCGTGAGGGAGCGGGCCCCCGTGAACACGATGACCGGAGGGGTCTTCTCTCGCGCACCTCAAGGACCGCCGCGCCGAGCCGATGCTTAGCCGATAGGAGGATCACGTGCTCAGCATCCAGGAATTGCGTGCGGCGCTCGCCAATGATGAGCTGGAACTCCACTACCAGCCCAAGGTGTCCATGATCACCGGCCGCCTTTGCGGCGCGGAGGTGCTGGCGCGCTTGCGGCGGCATGACGGCAGCATCGTCCCCCCGGGCGAGTTCATTCCCGTGGCCGAGACCTCCGGCTTGATCACTCTCCTCACGCTGAACCTGTTCCGGCGTCTCGTTGACGACCTCGAGTTGATCCGCGCCAAGGACGCCCATCTGACCGTGTCATTCAATGCCTCGGCGCAGGACTTCTCGGGGCCTGCGTTGAGCGAGGTGCTGCTCGGGGCTCTCGACAGTTCGCGCGTGCACCCCGGAGAGATCGAGGTGGAACTCACCGAGACCGCGGCGCTCAAGGCCGGACCGGAGGTGCTCAGGAGCCTGGAGACGCTCCGGCGGCGAGGGATAATGCTCGCCATGGACGATTTCGGGACTGGTTACTCCAGCATAGACACGCTGTCGCGCCTCCCGTTTTCGGCATTGAAGGTGGATCAGGGGGTGGTGAGCCGCATGCGGACGTCGCCGAAGGATGCGACGATCGTGGAATCGAGCATCCGGCTGGCGCATCGTCTCCACCTCGATGTCGTTGCCGAGGGGATCGAGACTGAGTGCACTTTCCACGCGCTCCAGCGCGCCGGGTGCGCCATAGCACAGGGGTACTGGATCGCTCGGCCGATGCCGCTCGGGCAGTTCCTCACGTTCGTGAAGTCGGCACCGCAATGGACGGCAGGCACCGTCGCGTTTCTCCAGCTGGCGATGCTCGACCACATCGAGTGGCGCAAGGCGCTCGTCGACTTCCTCCTGCAGACGAGCGGCTGTTGCCGCCCCCTGGTCGCAGCTGCGGCACGGCGCTTCGAGGCCGAGTCCACCGACTGCCGCCTCGGACGCTGGTACTACGGGCCCGGGCGGGCCTTCGCGCGGCACAGGGAATTCGCTGCTCTCGATGCTCCCCACGCTGCACTCCATGCCTGCGCAAAGCGCATCGCGGCGCGGGCGCTGGACGGGGCAGGCAGCTTTGAGCTTGCGCCGATGATGAGGGAACTCACCCAGTACTCCGCGCTGATCGTCGAACTCCTCGAGCACCTGGAAGACGCGGTGCTGATCGAGCTTCTGAATGCGGCAGCCACGGCGGACGCCCAGTCATCGGCACGATCTCGCCAATGCGTCGGCCGAGTGCTTCTTGGACTCGCGGGTGAGGGGGAGAAGGAAGCAGCCTGAGGGCTCGGTCTCCAGTCTCGATTCGAGATCTCGGACCGGCCCATCCGGAGCGGAGCGTCTCGAGCTTTCGGACGGGATAGCCCGGCCATCGAGCCGAGCCGGCGTTACTAGTACGCCCCTCGCTGGCGTCCGGCGGCCACCGCGCGAACCGTGAGGAACAGAATCCTGATATCGAGGAAGAGCGACCAGTTCTCGATGTAGAAGAGGTCGTAGCGCGTCCGCTCCTCGATCGGCGTGTCGCCCCTCAGACCGTTCACCTGCGCCCATCCGGTCATGCCGCTCTTGACGCGGTGCCGGTCGAAGTAGTTCGGCACCCGCCCCGTGAACTGCTCGACGAAATAAGGCCGCTCCGGACGCGGTCCGACGAGGCTCATCTCCCCCCTGAAAACGTTCCAGATCTGCGGCAGCTCATCGAGCGAGGTCGCGCGAAGCCACGCGCCGAGGCGCGTGCGACGCGGGTCGTCCTCGCGAGTCCATACCGGGCCGCTCTCGCTCTCGGCATCGAGGCGCATCGAGCGGAACTTGAGCATCGGAAAGACGCGCCCGTCGCGGCCCATGCGGCTCTGGCGATAGAAGACGGGGCCCGGGGAATCGAGCCGAATCGCCGCGGCGATGGCGAGGAACACCGGCGCGAGGACAGGGAGCGCCACCGTCGCGAGGGCCACGTCCATGGTCCGCTTGAGGACGGCGTTCCAGCCCGTGAGCGGAAACTCCTTGAGGCTGATCAGCGGAAAGCCCTCTAGATCGGTGACGCGCGCCCTTCGCGTCATGAGCTGCAGCAAATCGGGCACGAACTCGAAGTCCACATCCACCTGCTCGCATCTCACGAGACAGTCGAGGAGCTTGTGCTGGGCCTCCAGGGGAAGCGCGACAAGATAGAGATCGATGTCCTCGTCGCGCGCGACCCGGTCCACCTCGTCTATCCGACCGAGGACGCGAAGTCCCTCGGGCGGCGGAGCGCTCTCCTCGGAGACCGCGCCGACCAGCTCGTATCCGAGCGCGTGGTGGTGCCCCAAGCGGTAGGCCAGGAGCGCGGCCACCTCCCCGCTTCCGATCACCGCGGCCCGCGCCGGG
>JAGVPR010000246.1 GCA_020052115.1 Candidatus Eiseniibacteriota bacterium | reverse complement strand
GGCGCTCGGCGGCGTCTGGGTCTCCAACGGCGTCATGTTCCCTTTGCCTCGCGCAGCCGCGACGCGGCGAGGAGCACCGCGCGCACGGGCTTGACGTATCCGGTGCACCGGCAGAGGACGCCGCTCAGGCTCTCGCGGATCTCCTCCTCGGTGGGGTCCGGGCTCCGCTGGAGGAGGGCATGGGAGACGAGCACCATAGCCGGCGTGCAGAAGCCGCATTGAACGGCGCCGGATTCGACGAAGGCGCTCTGTAGCGGATGGAGGTTTCCGGGGACTCCCAGGCCGTCCGCGGTCGTGATCTTCGCTCCGTCTGCCTGTGCCGCAAGCATGAGGCAGCTGAGCGCCGGCCGGCCGTCGAGCAAGATCGTGCAGGCCCCGCACTCGCCGGTGTCGCAGCCGCGCTTGATGCCGAAGTAACCCTCGCCCCGGAGCACGCGGACGAGCGAGTCGCCGGGCTGGACGGCGAGCTGGTGCTCGCGGCCGTTGACGTGGAGCGTGATGTTCATGGAGTCGACTCCGCGAGGCGGGAGACGACCCGCCGCGCCAGCACGCCGGCAATTGTCCGGCGGTAGTCCGCGGATGCCCGGTGATCGTCGGGCGGCGAAAGGGAAGACCGGACCCGGTCAGACAGGCGCGCGAGTGCATCGCCGTCAACGCGTGACGATCCGTCGAGTTCGGGGGTCGCGTGGAGCACCGGCCGGTCGCTCACGCCGCACAAGGCCAGTCTCCAGTCCGCGGGCCCGGTATCGCGTCTGGTGGCCGCGGCGCCGACGAGCGTGATATCCACCCTCGTTCGCGAGAGGCGCTCGTGCGCCCCGCGGCGCTCGCACGCGGCTGCCGGGATGACGATCTCCGTGAGGATTCCGAGGCCGAGGACGGTTTGTCCCTCGCCGAGGAAGAACGACTCGACGGCAACGCGTTGATCGCCGGCCGCCGTGCAGTAGACGATCTCAGCGCCCAGCGCGATGAGCGCAGCCGGCAAGTCCGCGGCCGGATGCGCCCCGGCGAGAAGCCCGCCGATCGTGGCGCGTTCACGGATGAGACTCGTGCCCCAGGCGGCCGCGCCGCGTTGAAGAATGCCCCCAGCGAGGCCGTCGAGCGCGGAATGCCGCACGATGTCAGCCAGCGGCGTCATCGCTCCGAGTCTCCACGAGCCCCGGTCGCACTCGACCCCGGCGAGGGGCAGACGGGAGAGGTCCACGAGGAACTCGAGCCCAGGGTCCGACGCCGCCAGGAGATCCGTGCCGCCCGCGATGTAGGCGCCGCGGCCGGCGGTCTCCGCGCGCATCGCGAGCGCCTCGGAAAGGCTCTTCGGGCGGAGGAATGATCTCAGCGAGTGCATCTCGATCCCCTCATCCAGGGACGGCCAAGCAGATCGCGAGCATTCTAGCATGCGGCAGCGTCAGACCGAAACCACGGACAGCCCGCTGTTTGGTAGACTGAGCCCGCGATGTTCAACACTTGGTGGCTCATGCTGCGCTCAGCGGTGTTCGGGGCGTTCCTTGTCCTCTGGTCCGGGTTCTTCGGGCTCGCCGTGCTGGTGCTCTCCCTCTTCGACCGGCGGACCCTGCGGACATACGGAGTGCAAGTTGCGTATGCGCGGGGTGTGATGTGGGTGGCAGGGGTGGACCTCCGGGTGTCGGGTCTCCAGCGGCTTCCATCCGGCCCCGCTGTGCTCATGGCGAATCACCGAAGTCAGCTCGATCCGGCAGCACTGATCGCCGCGCTGCCGGGGCGCCAGCTCCGCTGGATTGCCAAGAAGGAACTCGGGCGCCTCCCGCTCTTCGGGTGGGGGCTTCGCGCCGCGGGTCACATCCTCGTGGACCGTCGCAACAGCCCGAGGGCGATTGCCAGTCTGATCGGCGCGCGCGGCGTCCTCGAGCGCGGCTTCGCCGTGGTCTTCTTCCCCGAGGGGACGCGGAGCATGCAGCCGGGAATGCTGCCGTTCAAGAAGGGCGGATTCCATCTCGCGCTGCAGGCGGGCTTTCCAGTCGTGCCGGTCGCCGTTCGCGGGAGCGGCGCGGTGTTGCCCAAGCGCAGTCACATCGTGCGTCCCGGGACGATTGAAGTAGAGGTTCTCGATCCGGTGGCGACGGCGGGACGCTCCGGAGCGGACGTCCACGATCTCATGGCGCTCGTCCGGTCGCGCCTCGAGTCTGCACTCTTGCCGCCGCAAGGCTCGGCGCCCGGGGCGGCGGGGCGGTAGGAGTCGAGGCCGCAGAGCGGGAGAGTGCCCGTCCGTGGCTCCTTCGAACCACCCGCGCTAACCCTGTCCGCGAGTTCGTCCGGCTGCCGCGGGGCGTCGTGGCGCCGGCGCTTCGCTGGGCGACTACGCCCATTGCTTCACGCGCGGCGTCGGCCTCGGCGTCGCTTGCGAGTCCCGGTTTCTTCTTCCTCCCCTGTTCCCTCAACGGTTTGCGCCACCGTGTCTCGTCCAGCCGTCTCGGGGATCGCCCGCGGCCCGCGGAATGCAGGAGGGGTGAGGTGTATTGGATCGCGGGCTCTCCGGGGATGGGAAAGGGGGAGGCTTCGATGCGAAGAGTCGTGTTCTTCCTTCTGCTGCCGCTGGTCATCGCGGCGATCGGATGTGCGACGACGAGCCCGGGCGAGGACTTGGCGCGGCGGGGCCTCTACCTGGATGCGCACCCGAAACTGCCGCCGGCCCTTCGCGCGGCCGTGGAGAGCGGCCACTTGATCGCCGGAATGTCGCGCGAGATGGTCCTCGCCTCCGTCGGCTGGCCGCAGCGCACGGAGCGGGCCGGAGCGCCTCATTCGACATATGAGTGCTGGGTCTACGGCGACGACGGGCGCGCCTCCGTGATCACCTACCTGTACTTCGGCGGAGAGGTGCTGCTCGGATTCGAACAGAGGGAGGTCCCGACCCTCGCGGTGGCGATGGCTCGCATCGGCGTCCAGACGGCCGACGCGAACCTCACGCGCCAAGAGGTGTCGTGGCTCGGAACGAAGTAACCGAGAGACGGTCCTCCTGTCCGGAGGCGGTTCTCTCGACGGCGGGGCGGTCTCCGCGAGGGGCCGCCCCGCGCGCGTGTGGCGGCACATGATCTGGTAGACTCGGCCCTGCGGCGCCGCGATTCCTCGGAGGCGGAAGCACCGGGCGGCCGCCGCGCCATGACCATGACGCGAAACCAGATCATCCTTCACATCGCGCTCTACGCGCTGACGCTCGTGTCGACGCTGATCGTCGGCGGCGTCTTCTATGCCGCGGCGATCGTGGCGATCCTGACGGCGCATGAGATGGGCCATTACGTTCAGTGCCGGCGCTACCACGTGCCGGCGACGCTGCCCTTCTTCATCCCGATGCCGTTCTCCCCGTTCGGAACGATGGGCGCGGTGATTCGCATGAAGGGCCCTCTTTACGAACGGCGGGCGCTCTTCGACATCGCGGTTTCCGGCCCGATCGCCGGGCTCGTGCTCGCGGTGCCGACGGCGATGCTCGGCATCCACCTCTCGCAGGTCGTCAACCTCTCGACGATGCAGCAGCCGACGCTGCCGCTCGGCGATTCGATCCTCTTTAGGGCGCTGGTGCGCTGGATCGCGGGGCCGATTCCCGAGGGGCACGATCTGCTGCTGCACCCGCTGGCGTTCGCAGGGTGGGCGGGGCTGTTCGTGACGGCGCTCAATCTCCTTCCCGTGGGCCGGCTCGACGGCGGGCACATCCTGTATGCGCTTCTCGGCAGCCGCCGAGCGCTTCCTCTCTCGCTCATGGTGATGGGCGGCTTCGCGGCGCTGGGGATGTTCTTCTACCGCGGCTGGGTCGTGATGATCCTGCTCATCCTTCTCTTCGGGCTGCGGCACCCACCGTTCTGGGAACAGGGGAGCGCGCTCGGTCTGCGCCGGAAGATACTGGGGGCGATCGTGCTCCTCTTCTTTCTGATCTCGTTCACGCCGACGCCGATCCCTCTGGAGTCGGGGCGCGATTCGAAGCCGGTGGAGGAGAGCGGGGCCGATCAGGCGCAGTGGGACGTACGCGGACCCGAAACGACTAGCGGCGGGGCGGCTTCGGCCGCACCCGCCGCAGGAGAAGCGCTGATCGGCTTCGTCAGTGGATGACGCCTGTGATGCTGGCGTTGCGGTTCCCGTTCTGGCTCCGGACGCTCACGGTCACGGTCGCCGCTTCGGCCCGGTCCTGCTCCGTGTCGCTGTCGGAGAGGATGACCTGGAAAGTCGTGTAGGACTGGCTCTGCGTGTCCGGCATCGTGAACTCCACGTCTCCTCCGAGTGTACCGGCCGTGCTCGAGACGGCGATCGTTGTGCCGGACGTCAGCGGATTCTCGTTCGCGTCGCGCACGCGGTAGGTGAGCGTTACCGAACCGCCGTTCGGGACGTCGAACGTCTCCGGGTCGGTGAACTCGACGATTGCCGGTCCCGACCACATCACGTTGCCGCATTTCACGATCCGCTGCCCCGACTTGTCCACGGTCTGCACGCAGATCTCGACGAGACCGTCGCCGCCGGGGATCGCAGGACGCGGAGCGCCCGTGATGTGATCCACGGTGGCCTCCGCGTGGTCGTCCGTGAAGGCGCTCCCCTGGACGAGCCCGTAGGCGCAGCTGTACCACACCGCCGTGGAATCCGGCACCGGATTGCCGTGGGCGTCGCCGACGCGAGCGGTCACCGCGTCGCGGATGCCGTCGAAGACCAGACCGGCGATATTGAGCTTCGCCACCGAGAATGAGAAATGCACCTCATCCGGCAGATCGCCGTGGATCGCGACGCGGATCGGCTGCGAGAGCATGGACCCGGAGCTGGCCTTGACCTCGACGGCTCCCGAGATGATGCCGGCGTTTACCGTGGCAGCGGCCTGGCCGTTCTGGTTCGTGACGGCCGTCGGGGGATAAACGGTCGCATCGGGGTTCCCGCTCGTGGGGACGATGACGTAGCTGAGCGTCACGGCGTGCGCCGCATCCACCGGGATGCCGTTTCGGTCCTGGACCTCGAAGAAGATCGTCGCCGTCTCGTGGTCGGACGCGCCGAGGACGCCGATGCTCGGGTGATCCACGCCCATCGCTTCGATGTGCGCCGCCGCCTCCGATGTGAAGGTGACGTCAATCGTCTTGGTCGCCTCGCCCGCGGTGGCGGTGACGCGTGCTAGACCCGTCTCGAAGCGGGAGGCGCGCAGCTTCGCCGTCGCGGTCCCCGTCGCATCGGTGGGCGTCAGTTCCTCGAGAACCCCGCGGCTCGTCGCGAACTGGACGGCGGTACCGGGGACGACCGGGTTGCCGAATCCGTCGGTGAGGACCGCCGTGATCGTCGTATAGGCGATCCCGTCGGCCAGGATGCTCGCCGGGCTCGAGGTGAGGATGATGTTCGACGTTCCGAGCGACGCCAGCGCGATGGATGTCACCACCTCTGTCGTTCCAGATTCCGCGCGGACCGTCACGGGCCCCGCCGTCGTGCCTGCGATGAACGTTGCCTGGGCCTGCCCCGAGGATGTCGCTGCGAGGGGGGCGACGATCTGGCCGCTCCCCGATTCGAGCACGAAGAGAACCGCCGTTCCGTCCGGCACCGGGAAGCCGTTCGCATCGAGCGCCGTCGCGAGAAGAACGGATCGAGACGCGCCGTCGGCGGGCATCTCAGCCGGATCCGCCGAGAGCAGCAGCGTAGACGTGGCCGGGATCGCCGCGAAGGTCACCTGAGCGCTCGCGGAAAGATCGGCGCCGAAGCGCGCCGTGACGGACGCCGTGCCGGTCGCGTCGCCCGCGACGAGAGTGGCCGTCGCGATACCCAGCTCATCCGTCGTCGCCGAGGCCGTGACGCTGCCGAGCGTCGTCGAGAAGTCGATCCGGGCGCCGGCCACCGGGTTGTTCTCCGTGTTCATGAGGCGCGCGACGACGCGGGTCGAAGAGAAGCCATCGGCCGTGATCGCAGGGCTCTGCGGTTCGAGGGAGAGCGACAGAGCGGAGAACGTGACACTCGTCGCCGCCGTGAGCGTGTTCCCATAGTAGACCGTCACTTCGGAAAGGGCCCCGCTCTCGAGGCCTGTCAGAGACGCGGTCGCCGCACCCGACGGGTCCGTCGTCACGCGCCCCGTGATCGCCCCGGTCGAGACGCCGAAGCGAATCTCCTCATCCCGGAGCGGCACGCGTCGCGTTGTTTCCATCAGGCGCGCCGTCACCTGGCTCGGCGTGATGCCGTCGGCGGGCACCGTCCGGGGATTCGCCGCGACGCTCAGCGTGATGCCCAGCATGGGAACCAGGGCGACGTCGTAGACGATCCCTTCCCCGCGGGCGCCCTTCGCGGACTCCTCCGCGGTGGCGGCATTGTCGAGCGCACAGAGAATCATGGATTCGCTCAACGGAAGGCGTGAGACGAGGACGTTAGCCTTGGGTGCGGGCTTCGCTCCGGCGGAATCCTGGCTGGCCCACGCAGTCACCGAGGCAGAGACGTCCGGAACACTTGCCGCGCTCGTGAGGGCGACCTCGGCCACGCCGGAGGAGTTCGTCGTCGCAAACGGCGGGACGGACCCGTGGTTGGTGGCGAAGTGGACGCCGATATTCTGGAGTCCTCGGCCCAGAGCGTCCACGACCGTGGCCCGCACCGTGATCTGATCGAGGCCGTTCGCGAGTAGCGGAGGGAAGTCGCGAGCGATGACGAGCGAGTCGGCCGCATTCGGGCCTGCGTTGTCCGCGCCGTCTGGACCGGTGGTCTTGTCGGTCTTGTCGCACCCTCCGGCGAGCGCGAGAACCAGCGCCGCCGCACCGAACAGGATGAACCATCGCTTCATCGCGATCTCCTTGCGTGGAAGGGCCTCGGTTCAGCTCGGCCAACCGGATCCGGGAAAGGTGCCGCGCCGTCAGCTCGCCGAACGGCGAATGCTATGGCTGGTTTGCGCGGTTGATGCTCACACGGCGCCGTCCGCCGAGATGCACAGCACTTTCCGGAGACCGGGTGCCCTCATCGCCATGATCGGCAGGGACCCGCCGCGTCTAAAGCAGCGGTTTCGAGCGAAAAGCACCGGCGCGGCGGATCAAGCGAGAAACGAGTCCGATTGGAGCGGCGCTCCGGCGGCCCGCGGGAGTGGGGGACGGCCCGTCCCGGTCCGGGTAAAAGGTCAAGTTCCGTTCAATTCGACCGACGACAGAGGGAGTGAACGCCTGGCAGAGAACTCGGGCGCCGCGTGCGATCCGTACAGATCAGGTGGGGCATTTTCCCATCCGAGCCTCGGCGGACGCGGCGCCGTGGGGAAGCGTGGACGAAAGGAACCGGGGCGCAAGGAGACGGGACGTTCCTATGCGGGATGCGAGCAGCGTGGCGAGTGAGCTTGTCCGTGGGTCCGCCGAGGCGTTCAGCCTCAGCCGGGTGAGGGCCTGATCATGCCTACCTCCGTGAAAGAGCTGGGAGTCCTGCTCATCCAGGCCGGCGCCCTGACACGCGAGCATCTCCAGGAAGCGATAGAGGAACAGTCGCGGACTCACCAGCGGCTCGGGGAGATCCTCCTTCGGCGCAATTACATCCGGGAATCCGATCTTCTCGGCGCACTGGCGTTGCAGCTCGATCTGCGTCATTACGATCCGGCCCGCGACGACGTGGAGGCGGGTGCTCTCGCCATCGTGCCGATCGCCACGGCACGCCGCTACAACCTCGTTCCGATCCGCGTGGACGGCTCGACCCTCACGGTCGCGATGGCCGACCCGCTCGATGTGATCGCGCTCGACGACGTGCGCAACCTGGCCAAGCGCGAAGTCGAGGTGCTCGTGGCGCCGACGGAGGTCTTGCAGGCGCTGCGAGAACGGCATTATGCGCGGGTCGAAGGGAGTAAGAACGTCGAGGACGCGGTGCAGCGCGCCATTATCGAGCTGGGAGATGTCGACATCTCGGACGAAGAGCTGAACGAAGATGAGGCAAAACGGCGCGCCCAGGACGCGCCGATCATCACACTGGTCGAGCAGGTGATCTCGCAGGCGCTCCAGGAGCGGGCGACCGACATCCACGTGGAGCCGCTGGAGAAGGGGCTGGTCATCCGCTATCGCGTGGACGGCCTGCTCTACGACGCGCTGACCCCGGGCCGGACGGTCTATGCGGGCGTGAGCAGCCGCATCAAGATCCTCGCGAACATGGACATCGCCGAGCGCCGCGCTCCTCAGGATGGGCGCTTCAGCGTTCGCACCGGAGGGCGCGAGGTGGATATCCGCGTCTCGGCCGTTCCTACGATCCACGGAGAGAAGCTGGTTCTGCGGCTGCTCGACAAGACGGGCTTCAGCTACTCGCTGCGGGATCTCGGCTTCTCGGAACGCCACTACAAGATGATCGTGGAGGCGATCCATCAGCCTTACGGCATGGTGCTGCTGTCCGGTCCGACCGGCTCCGGGAAGTCCACGACGCTCTACGCGGGCCTGCTCGAGCTTCCCAGGGAGACGATCAACATCATGACGGTCGAGGATCCGGTCGAGTACCAGATCGACCGCATCAACCAAGTCCAGGTCAACGAGCGAAAGAAGGTCACGTTCGCCACCGCGCTTCGCTCGTTCCTGCGACAAGACCCGGACGTCATCATGGTGGGCGAGATGCGCGACAGGGACACAGCGGACATCGGAGTCCGTGCCGCCATGACGGGACATATGGTGTTCAGCACGATCCACGCGAACGACGCCCCCACGACGGCCGTCCGGCTCGTCTCCATGGGTATAGAGCCCTTCCAGGCGGCGAGCGCGCTGACCCTCGTGGCGGCGCAGCGGCTCGTGCGGCGCAACTGCCGGCACTGCCTGGAGGCCTACGAGCCGCGCCCGGAACTTCTGCTGGGGATTGCGGACCTAATGACCGAAGAGATGATGCGTGCCCCCGGGACGTTCACGCGCGGGCGAGGGTGCGCGGAATGCCGCGGCCGTGGATATTCGGGGCGCGTGGCGATCATCGAGATGATGAAGCTGGGCCCGGCGCTGCGCCGGCTGGTCGTGGAAAGCCGATCGGCCGACGAGATCCGGCGGGTGGCGCAGTCGGAGGGGATGACGACGCTGAAGCAGAGTGGTCTCGAGAAGGCCCTCGACGGCTTGACGACCGTCGAGGAGGTGCTGCGCGTCTGTCTGACCGAGGAGTAGGCGGCGAAGGAGAACCATGGCGGATTTCGCATATGTCGTGAAGAGCGGTTCCGGTGAGGAACTGAGCGGACACATGAACGGCGGCACCGTGGACGAGGTCGTTGACCAGCTCCACGCGAGGGGCTTCGTCGTCCTCCATGTGGCCGAAGACTCCGCGGGCCGGAGAGGGTTCGGGCTGGGCGCCAGGCTCGGCGGCTTCTCGATCGGATCCGCGAGCACCCGCGAGGTAGCGCTCTTCACGCGTCAGCTCTCGACGGTGGTCGAGACCGGGATCCCGCTCGTGCGAGGGCTCCGGGGACTGGCCGCCGACGGGACGAGCAAGCGTCTGTCGCACTCCGTGGCGGACATCGCGATGCGTGTGGAGAAGGGGCAGAGCCTGTCGGAGGCGATGTCGGCGCACCCGCGCAATTTCGGGAAGATGTACGTCAGCATGATCCGGGCGGGCGAAAGGGCGGGCACCCTCGACCAGATCCTCGAGCAACTCGCGGTCTACCTCGAGAAAATGGACGCCATTCAGACGAAGGTGCGGGCGGCGATGTCGTACCCGATCTTCGTGCTCATCTTCGCCTTTCTGGCGACGCTGTTCCTGCTCTTCAAGATCGTGCCGACCTTCGAGGAGATCTACTCGGACCTCGGCCAGAAGTTGCCGGGCCTGACGCGCGCGGTCATCACGGTTTCGAACGCAGTCCGCCACAACTTGGCGATCTCCGCGGCGATCGTGCTCGCGATCGTGGTGGTTTGTGTGCTGTGGGGTCGGACGCCCCCGGGGCGTTACATATTTCACGGGTTTCTCATCCGCGTGCCGATCTTCGGCCCGATCGTCCTCAAGGCCGTCATGAGCCGCTTCGCGCGCACGTTCGGGATCTTGATCGGGAGCGGGCTCCCGATCCTGGATTCGCTGGAGCTCGTCAAGGGCGCGTCCGGAAACGCCGTCGTCATGCGCGCGATTGATCAGGTCAAGTCGAGGGTGGGGCAGGGCCAGGGGATCACGAGCTCGTTTCGCTCCACCGGCAAGTTCCCCGAGATGGTGCTCCAGCTCATGTCAACCGGCGAGGAGTCAGGGGAGCTGGACGCGATGCTCATCAAGACGTCGGATTTCTACGACCGCCAGGTCGAGGCCGCAGTTCACGGCCTCACCTCGCTCATCGAACCGGTCTTGATCGTGCTCGTAGGCGTCATGGTCGGGATCATCGTCGTGAGCATGTTCCTGCCGATCTTCTATCTCGGCGACGCAATCATGAAGGGTGGCTATAACTACTGAGTCGGCAACCCGGGCCGCGCGTCTTTTTCCCGGACGAGCGCGAGGCCCCCTTTCAGGTCCGGGCAACACTGCTGGCGCAGAGGAGGTAACGGCATGAACCGCTTCCGTCGCAAGCCCAATCAGAAGGGCTTCACCATGATCGAGCTCATGGTGGTTGTCGTGATCGTGGGAGTGCTCGCGGCTGTTGCGATCCCGATCTACGGCAAGTACATCAAGAACGCTCGCCTGACCGAGGCGACGAGCCGTATCGGCGAGATCATCACCGCTGCCAAGGCGTACGCGCAGGAGAACCAGACGGCGGCGGGCGTCCCGACGTGGCCGCCGGCAGCCGGCGCGGGCATCGTGGACCTCAGCGCCACGGAGAACTTCACATACTCCATCACCGCGGGCGGCGGCACGGCCGCGACCGGACCGATCACGTTCCGCGGTACCGGGATCGCCGGCTCGAAGATGGCCGGGGTCACGGTGGACATCACGGTGGCGAGCATCACGGCGAACGGCGGGGCTCCGGTCGTCGCCGGGCTGTAGCCGTTTCGAGTCCCCGCTGGAGCCGGACTCATGGCCGGCTCCAGCCTCGATCTGATGCGCAGTGCTTCGGGCCCGGCAGCACCGCGGGCGCAGGGGAGGTAGAGGCATGAACCGCTTCCGTCGCAAGCCGAATCAGAAGGGCTTCACCATGATCGAGCTCATGGTGGTCGTCGTGATCGTCGGTGTGCTCGCGGCTGTTGCGATCCCGATCTACGGCAAGTACATCAAGAACGCGCGCCTGACCGAGGCGACCAGCCGAATGGGCGAGATCATCACGGCCGCCAAGGCGTACGCGCAAGGGAACCAAAACGCGGCCGGCGTTCCGGTCTGGCCGCCCGCAGCGGGCGGAGGCCTTGTGGACCTCGGCGCGACGGAGAACTTCACGTACTCCATCACGGCGGGCGGCGGCACGGTCGCGACCGGAGCGATCACCTTCCGCGGCACCGGGATCGCGGGCACGAAGATGGCCGGGGTCACGGTGGACATTTCTGTCGCGAGTATCACGGCGAACGGCGGCGCACCGGTGGTGGCCGGCCTGTAGACGGATCGAGCGGCCGGCGGAGCCGATCCCCTGACCGGCTCCGGCGAGGACCGGCGCAAAGGGCCACTGCACGTACTCGATCCGATCAAGCGGAGGCCGGCCCGCGATCGGGCCGATCGCGTTTCGCGCGAGCGGTGTTGCGGTGAGGAAAACATCGGGGGTCGTTACGATGAGGTCTGAAGCAAGCGTCTCACAGAGGCTGCTCCGCAACCGCGAGGGGCTGACGATCCTCGAGGTGCTCGTTGCGGCGTCCCTGCTCCTCACGGTGATGTTCGGATTGATGCAGTTCTATGTGCGCGGCCGCACGCAACTCGACTTCGAGGAGGATCGCCGCAAGGCGACCGCAATAGCCCAGGATCGTCTCGACGGGCTCAGGCGGGGGATGACGTATGACCAACTCCCGGCTCTGCACGGGACGACGCGAGCCTACACGGTGGACGGTCGGACATACACCGAAGTGGACAGCGTCTGGGCGGCACAGCCGGAGGCGCAGGCGACACTGGTGAAGGCGACGGTCAAGTGGAACGCGAAGGTGGGCGCGGCGTCGGTCCAGCGGTCGGTCGTCGCCACGACGATCCTGGCGCGAGGCATGCCATGACGGGCGCTCGCCGGGGCGGCGGCTTCACGATCATCGAGCTGATGATCGCCTGCTTCCTGTCGCTTGTCGTCGTGCTGGCGATGGGGCGCATCATTCAGCAGAACGTCATCTCCTGGCAGCAGGGGCGGGACAAGGCGGTCTTGCAGCAGAACGTGACGGAGGCTCTCGAGTGGATGTCGCGCTGGGTGCGCTCTTCCCGGAGCATCACCGTCGTTTCCGCGAGCGAGCTGCGCTGCTACGACGAGACCGGCGCGCTGACCCACACCTTCCGGCGAACCGTGGTGGGCGGCGAGGGTCGCCTGCAGCAAGACGGAGCGGACCTGGTGGATCGCGTCTGCCCCAGCTTCACTGTGACGCCCGACACGGACACGACCCGTCTGACGCTCGCGCTGCAGCTCCAGGATCCCGCCGGGAACCTGGTCGCGGCCACGACGAGGGCAGCTGTCCGGAACAGATTCTTCGAGTACTGAGGAGGAGGTCAGACCATGTCGGTCGAGACTCCGCGAGCGCTTCGCAAGCGTGACGGCTATGCGCTGGTCGCCGTCGTGGTTTTCGTGTTCGTCGTGACGCTGGTGGGGCTGGCGTTCTTCTCGGTCGCGTCCTACGAGACCAAGGGAGCGCTCTATCGCCAGCGATCGAGCGAGGCCTTCTACTTGGCCGACGGGGCGATCGAGCGTGCCCGGGCGAAGTTCCTCGAGGATCGCTCGTGGCGGGCCGGCTGGAGCGGCGTGGCCGCGGGGCGGGGGACCTACGATCTCGCGCTCACCGACACGACGTTCGGGGGCTACGACGACGTCGTCCAGCTTCTGGCGACGGGACACGTGCAGGGCGCGACGCGCGACATCGAGGTCATGGCCCAGGTGCCGCCGACGAGCCTCGCGCTGCCCTTGCTGATCATGGGCGACGCCGACATCGGCGGAAACCTCTGTCTCAGCGGCGAGGCCCACATCAACGGCGATCCCGGCACGCCGCACCTTGCCTGCGGAGGGACGTACACCGCGGGCTTCCCGATCTACCCGCCGCCGATCTACACGGATTCGGGGCACTTTCCGGGTGCGACGTACTACTACGTCAAGGGAAAGAAGGTCGGTCCCAACTACCGGGCGACGATCTACGACGCAGGTATGATCCCTATCCCGGGCGGCAGTGATCTCCCCGATGTGACGACCTATAACAATGGCAGCAAGACCTATACGTTCAGTTTCGACAGTCAGGCCAAGATCGCCGATTACTTCGGCGACGGCTCGGTGGGATCGGGGGTGTTCAAGCGGAATGCCGGTGACATCGGCGTCGTCGTCAACTTCGGCGAGCCGCCGGATTCGCCTCTTGGAGCGCTCTACCACGCCCTGGTCTTCGACGGGAACTCGAGCTCGAACGTGCACTCGACGATCATCAACTCGCGCTTCATCGGAGTCACGGAGGCCCAGAGACTCGACTGGAACTACTGGGAAGGGGACGACAACATGAAGATCACCGTGAAGCAGGTGATCTTCGAGCCGTTCTACGGTATCGCGATCATCGCGCAGAATCTCGAGCGGACGGGCTCCGCGCACGCCTATCTGGGGACCACGGCTTATCCGGCTCTCGTGTACATCACGCGGGATGTCGTCACGATCAACTCGAACCTCGATATCACCGGCAGCCTGATCTGTCTGCGGGACTTCCACAGCACCGGCGGGCCAAATGTGACATACAACGAGGGGTTCATCCCGAATCTGCCCGGCTATCTGTCGAACGGCTGGCCGGCAGGTGTTTCGGGAACCCTCAAGGTCCTTCGCTGGCGCGAAGTTGCGAGCACGAGCTAGGAGGCTCATTCATGCCGATGCCCGGGATGGGAGGAACAAAGGCCCGGACAGGGATTGATCTCGGCACCACGAGCGTGAAGCTCGTTCGCGGCGTCGGCGGCGCCGGCTTGGAGCGGGCTACGCACGTGGGCGTCGAGGACTGGGACCCGCCGGCCGAGGGGCTCGCGGATGATGTCCGGGCCGCCGGCGCCCTCTCCCGGCTGCTCGACCGTCTTGGGCTCTCCCGGAGGAGCCTCGGCCGCGTGGCCGTGGCCATCGGCGGTGACGCAGTCAGCGTGCGCGAGGTCTCGATGCCCGTTCTCAGCGAGCGGGATCTGCGCCGGGCGCTCCCATTCGAGGCGAAGAAGCATCTCTTTCTCGACGGAATGGAGTCACCGTGCTTCGACTTCCAGATCCTGGGTCACATGCGGGGCGGAGGCGATGAGGCGCAGGAGGAGATGAGGGTGCTGCTCGTTGCGGCGCCGCGTCCGGTGCGGGATTTTCCGATCCGTGTGCTCGGCCGCGTCGGCATCGAGCCGGAGGTTGTGGACCTGGAGCAGCTCGCGGGCCTGAACGCGCTTCTGGCGACGCATCCATTCCCCTCGTCAGAGGATGCAAACGAATCGGGCTATGGGTTCCTGGATCTGGGCGCCGATCAAGCGAGGCTCCATCTCGTCCACCCGGAGGGGGGGTTCCTCACGCGGAGCGTCGCGGCCGGAGCCTACTCCAACGGACGCGCGGAACTCCAAGGCTCACTGACCGAACTGAGCGGGCGGATCCGCGAGACGATCACGTTCTACAGAGGCCGGTACCGCCGCGGCGTCAAGGCCATCTACCTGGCCGGCGGCGGGGCGGCGCTGAAGGGACTGCCCGAGGGACTCGAGCAGATCCTGGGCCTCCCCGTGGCGACGTTGAACCCGCTGCAGGGGATTGCGGGGTCGGCTCGAGGGGTGGAGGCAGTTGCGGCCGCCGGCCCGCGGTTCGTGACGGCTCTTGGGCTCTGCCGCTGGTGGGATGGTCAGGATGTATAGGATCAGCCTCTACCGCGAGTACTTCTCCAAGCGCAAGGAGGCGAAGCGCAACAGCCTCTGGACGGCCCTCATGGTCGCGGTTGCCGGGGCCGAGGCCGTGCTGATCGTCTCGCTCGCGATCGGCGGTCTTCTGCTCAGGGAGCAGGCGAACGGTCTCGCAGCCGAGGTTGATCGTCTGAACCGCTTGGTGGCCGCCGGGTCTCAACCTCCTCCGGAACTCGCTGTGGCGGCTCAGATCCTGGCCGTGCGTCAGAGCCGTTGCGAGTGGTATCCGAAGCTCGCGGCCCTCTCGTGCGCCATCGAGCCGTCGCTAGTGCTCACTGAGTTGACGGGCCAGGACGGCGATCGAGGCCGCCAGCCGCGATTGGATCTCGCCGGCCTCGTTCGCTCGGGCGGCTCGGGGCTTGACCCCCTGTCGCGTTTCACGAAGTCGCTCAGCAACAATCCTCAGGTTGCCGAAGATTTCCCCCAGGTGGCCCTGGAGACCGTCGAGGGTGGGGACTCGGGCCGCTTCAAGGTCTCGTGCCAAGCCGCCAGGAGTACGCCGTGATGCAGCGGATCGCGTGGAATGCGCCGGGACGGTTGCTCTTGGTCTTGTCCGGGGTTCTGCTGGTCCTGGGGGTGGTCGTGGACGCCGCGTTCACGCGCGGCCAGCTGAATGGCAAGCGACGGATGAAGGAGCGCCGCGAGGTGCTCCAAGCGGACCTCCGCCCGATTCAGGCGCGGGAGCAGCAGGCTCGAGATGCGGCCGCCGCGCTCGGTTCGCCTGATCTTGAGAGCGCGATTCGGGCGCTGAAGGAGGAAGACCCCGTCACGCTTGTGGGGCGGATGGTCTCCGCGGCCGGGTTGGTCGGTCGCGAGATGATCATGGAGGGAGTCAACGTCGAAGGCGAGCTCACCTGTACTCGCTTCTTTCTCCGGATGCAGGGCAGCTATCGGAACATCACGGCGTTGGTGCGCGATCTGGAGACCGGCGATCGGCTCGTGAGCGTGGACGCGCTGGCGATCGAGCAGCAGGGGGAAGGCAGCGCTCTGGAAGCGCGGTTGAACGTTTCGGTCTACAGCCCCTGAATAGAGGAGCGAGCGAGATGGCGGAAAACGGGAGCGGGCAGCGTGCCTTTCTGATGTCTTGGATCGTCCTACTCGGCGTGGGGCTGTTCCTCGGCGTCCGGAGCTGCCAGGTCGCTTCGGCCGTTCTCAGCGGTGATCGCGCGGATCAGGCCGCGGCCCCGCAATCCATCACGGAAGGGGACTCGCTCGCGTCCCACAGCCTGGCGGCCTCCGCCGCCCCTCCGTGCGCTCGCAATCCCTTCAGCGAGGCGTCGGCTCATGTCGTTGATGCGGAGCAGCCGCGAAGAGCGGAGCACCGTCCCGTTGCGCGGTTTCTCCTGGTGGATCGTTCGGATCGGGTCGTTCAGATCGCCGTCGGCGACAGCCTGTCGCCTCGGCTTCATGAGGGTGACAAGTTCCTCGGATGGACCGTGGTTGCGATTCATCCTTCGTCGGTGACGGTTTCGAGAGCAGGGAGATCCGTCGCTCTGTCTTCTCCGTAGGAGGCGATGCGTGATGCCGAAAACCGAGCGGATTTGGCCGGTCGTGATGGCGGTGGCCGCCGCCTCGCTTCTCTTGATGGCGATGCCGTCGCCGGCGCCGGCGCAGGGGGACGAGAAGCTGCTCATCACGCTCGACGCCGAAGGCACCGGCGTGAATGATGTGCTGCAGATCCTGGCGTCGAGAAGCGGCCTGAACATCGTGACCAGTCCCGACGTCCAGGGGCGAACGATCTCGATCCACCTCAAGAACACCGAGTTCGACGAGGCGCTGAACCTGGTCGTCCGGGCGGCAGGTCTGGGCTACGAACGTGTCGGGAATTCGATCCTGGTGGCCGACGTGCAGCGTCTCGCGACCGAGACAGGGCTCGTGACGCGGGTCTTCGACCTGCGGTTCGCGAGCGCCGTGGACGTTCAGAAGCTGCTCGAGCCTCTCACGCAGGGGGTGACGGCGAGCCCCGTGAGCAACCGGATCCTCGTGCACGCGAGCCAGTCCGTCGTGGACCAGGTCGCCGCGGCACTCGAGGAGATTGATCGGAAGCCAGGCCAGGTCCAGCTCGAGGCGCGCCTCATCGAGGTGAACACGAGCCGCCTGCTGGAGATCGGCATTGACTGGGAGAAGATCGCGAAGTGGGGCACGGTGGTCACCGAGGGCGATGCGGGCATGAGCCCGCAGGGCAAGGTCCCGCAGCAGTTGAGCTACCTCAAGGCCGACGAAACGGAGGACCTCTTCCGTCAGCGGTCGGCGTTCGAGATCGCGCTGGACGCTCTGATCTCGAACGGCAACGCCCGACTGCTCTCCCACTCGAAACTCGTGACGCTCGACAACACTGCGGCCGAGATCTTCGCCGGCGAGACGGTGCCGGTCGTGATCACCTCGCTGTCGTCAACGGGGGGGGCCGGCGGAGTGGTCTCGCAGATCCAACTCGAGAAGATTGACGTGGGCGTGAAACTCGCGATCACCCCTCGAATCTCTCCGGACGGGTTCATCACGACGCTCGTGATACCGGAGGTGTCCCGCATCGTCGCATTCGTCGGCCCGGATGACGACCTGCCGCAGACCTCGACGCGGCGTGCCCGCGCGCTGGTCCGGGTGAAGGACGGCCAGAAGATCTACCTCGGCGGTCTCCTCTCCGAGGAGAATCGCCAGTCGGTCAAGAAGGTCCCTCTGCTCGGAGACATCCCGCTCCTGGGTCACCTGTTCCGGCATCAGAGCAACGATGAGGTCAGGCTCGACCTGGTGATCGAGATCACGCCGACGATCGTGGGCGACGAAGGCGCGAGCCTACCGCAGGCGCCGTCCCTCGAGAAGGAATAGGGCCAGACATGGAGATCACGGAGATCCTGCACGAGGGCGTACGCCGGGGCGCGTCCGACATCATCCTCTCGGCCTGGTCGCCGGTGACGTTTCACGTGCACGGCGTCCTCGAGCCGTACGACGCGTCGCAGAAGCTGACGCCGGCGGACACCGAGCGGCTCGCGTATTCCGTGCTCGGGAGCGACCGGCGGAAGGAGTTCGAGCAGGAACGCGAGCTGGACATGGCGTTCCATATCCCGGACCTTTCGCGTTTCCGAGTGAGCGTCTACAGGCAGAAGGGGACGATTGCCGCGGTTCTGCGCGTGGTGCCGTTCCATATCCCGCACTACACTGATATCGGCGTGTCCGACCGGCTCCTCATGCAGATGGTGAACACCCCGGGTGGACTCATTCTCATCACGGGCCCCACGGGCGCCGGCAAGTCCACGACGATCGCGAGCTTTCTGAATTTCCTCAACACGGAGCACGATGTCGCGAAGCACGTGATCACGATCGAAGACCCGATCGAGTTCGTCCTGCCCTCGCAGGTGTGCATCGTGGATCAGAGGGAGCTCGGATCCGATACGAAGAGCTACGCGCGCGGGCTGCGAAGCGCCCTTCGCCAGATGCCGCACATCATCTTCGTCGGCGAGATGCGCGACCGGGAGACGATCGAGATCGCCTTGACGGCGGCCGAGACGGGCAACATCGTGGTCAGCACGATGGCCACCGCGTCCGCGTCGAAGACGGTGAACCGCATCATTGACGTCTTCCCCGTGGAGCATCAGTCGGAGATCCGGACACGCCTCTCCCTGAGCCTTCGCATGGTGATATCGCAGGTCTTGCTCCGTCGGAGCGATAGCAAGGGCCGCATCGCAGGGCGCGAAATCATGTTCGTCAATAACGCGATCGCCAATCTCGTCCGCGACGGAAAGATCCACCAAGTCAACAACGTGATCTCGGGCTCGGCGGACGAGGGCATGGTCCTGATGGACGACTCCCTGATGGAGCTGTTCGATGAGCGGATCGTGGATGCGGCCAGTGTGATCACCCGGATTCAGGATCCCGAGAAGATCCGGAGGTTGGTGCGCGCCGCCTAGTAACCGGCGGCTCGCGATGCGGAAGCGGATTCCTCGGGAAGGAGGTTGGACATGTTCACTTCGCTCATGGCGCACTGGAAACTCCGGAAGCTCATCAGCGGCTGGACGGAATATCGGGACGCGGTGCTGGCCCCCAGGGAGCCGGGGGCGGCGACGGCGCAGCAGGAGGCAGAATTCCTGGCCCTGAAAGCACGGCTCGCGGCACTGCTTCCGCTTCTCGTGACGGCCTGCCCGGCCGGGTCGGCCATGGATTCGCAGAATCACTCCCGCGCGATGACCGACCTGCTCAACCGCTATCGAAACTTGGATGGCGCCGGCACCCCGGTGGCGCGCGATCTCGAGGAGTTCGAGCGCCGGTGGCACGAGCACTTCCTCTTCCTGAACAAGCTCAAGGGGATGAAGCTCGGCCGCGAGAGGCTGCCGTCCGCGCGCCGGCCGAGCGGCGTCCCTACGGGCATCCCCGTGAGAAAGATGCGCCGGGGGCTGCCCGGCCTTTGGATGGTGAAATTCGCATTTCAACTCGGCGTTCTGGCCGCCATCCTCTACGGAATCGCCTGGGTCTTCGGCGTCCAGCGGGATGCCGCGAGCGGCCGTTTCACGGTCGGCCAGACCCATGATATCGGCGAGGTCGGATCGGCGGGCGGGAAGCTCTTGCTCTCGGTGTGGAACGGAGCCACGTCGTTCTTCGATCCGGTCATGAAGAGCTACGGACCCGAGTCCACGATTGTCCTGCTCGGAGCGCTGCTGCTCGCGGTGGGCTACTGGGTGTTCGTCCGGCGTAGCTGAGGAGCGACCGGAAGGGCGGCCGCCCCCGGCGACTCCGCCCGGCTACCGGACCGCGCCGGCCTGCAATCGGCCCGCGACGAACGTCGCCGCCGCGTGCGCCGCGAGGTACGTGTCCGGCTCTTCCGGGACAAGACCTTCCACGATGACGAAGTCGGCTTCGCATCCCGGCGTGAGCTTCCCGATGTGATCCTCGACGAACGCTGCAAAGGCCCCCCCGCCAGTGAAGGCAGCCAATGCCTCCTCGAACGTCAGCTTCTCGCGAGGATTCCATTCGCGGCGGGAGCGGGGGTCTCTGTCCCGGCGGGTGACGGCCGCGTAGAGCCCGGGCAGAGGATCGGCGCTCTCGACAGGGAAGTCCGAACCCGCGGCCAGCGCCGCGCCGCCATCAAGGAGCGAGCGCCATGCGTAGGCGCCACGGAGCCGTTCCGCGCCGAGGCGGCCTCCGGCCCACGGCATGTCCGAAGAGCAGTGAACCGGCTGCACCGAGGCGATGACGCCGAGCGCGCCGAAGCGCGCGATGTCCTCGGGGGCGAGCACTTGAGCATGCTCGAGTCGCGGCCGGAGGCGGGCGCTCGGGTGCTCGCGGAGCAGGCGTTCGAAGATGTCGAGCACGATGCGGTTCGCGCGATCCCCGATGGCGTGCACGCAGGGCTGGAATCCCCGCCGGGCGGCGCGCCGGCAGATCGCTTCGATCTCCTTCGCCGGACGTAGAAGCAGCCCCGAATTGTCCGGATCGTCGTCGTACGGCGCCAGAAGTGCCGCGCCGCGCGAGCCGAGCGCCCCATCGGCGAAGAGCTTGACCGCGCGCACGGCGAGCTTCCCGCCTGGATCGGTCCACGGACCGCGCTCGAGCGCCGGCTCGAAACCGTCGCCCGGCGCTTCCACCATGGCGTGCACGCGGATCTTGAGCGCTCCTTCGTCCACCATCGCGCGATAGACAGAGAAGGTCGTCTCGTCAATCCCGGCATCGCCCACCAGCGTGAGCCCGCGCTCGAGAAGGTGCGTCTGCGCGCGCTCGATCGCCTCGCGAACGCGCGCCGGGGTCTCCGCGGGGACGTGCGGCAGGAGGAGATTGATGGCGTTGTCAACGAGCACGCCGGTTGGCTCGCCGGCGGTATCGCGCTCGATGCGTCCGCCGTCCGGATCCGGTGTCGCGGCCGTGATACCGGCGATCGCCAGTGCCCGCGCGTTCGCGATGGCGGCGT
>JAGVPR010000233.1 GCA_020052115.1 Candidatus Eiseniibacteriota bacterium | reverse complement strand
CCCGGGAGCCTACAGCATTGGAGTGCCACGGTGGGCCAACTGCAGCCCGAACCCGGATCCGGAACCCGATGCCTGCGTGCCGCTTACTCTCGGCTGAGTTTTGGCACAATACGCCGGTTCGTGCGTCTACGTGGGGGCGCGTCCAGGGACGGTTCAAGCAGTGAGACCCGGCCTCGAAAGCGTGGGAGTCATGGAGTTGGCGCTGACGATCCACGCTGATGAGGGCGTTCGTAGCGCATGAGATCCCCGTTGACACCGGCGCCGGGAAAAGCTCTTCTTCTTCGTGCAATAATCATTGGCGAGGAGAATGGACCATGTCGATGAACCTCTACTGGCTTCAATCCGGCGGGTGCGGCGGCGATACGATGTCTCTCCTCAATGCCGAGGATCCGAGCTTGCCCGAAGGCATGGAATCGCTCGGCATCGACGTCCTCTGGCATCCTTCGCTCTCCAACTCCAGCGCGGCGGAGCAGACTATGCTCCTCGATCGGCTGACTACGGGTGAGCAGGAACTGGACATTCTGTGTGTGGAGGGCACGGTCATCCGCGGGCCGGGCGGCAGCGGGATGTATGACACCTTCCACGGCCGCCCGAAGAAGGATCTCATCTCCGCGCTGGCTCGGAAGGCCAATTACGTCGTGGCGGTGGGGACTTGCGCGAGCTTCGGAGGAATCGGTACGGGCGCCAAGGTCGAAGCCGCGGGCCTGCAGTTCACGAAGTGGACGAAGGGCGGGTTTCTCGGCGAACAGTTCGCAGCGCGTAGCGGCGTTCCCGTCGTGAACCTGGCAGGCTGCCCAGCTCATTGCGAGGTGATCCTCGGTCTGCTCTCCGCGCTGGTGGCCGGGCGGGCGCCGGAG
Source organism: Candidatus Eiseniibacteriota bacterium (assembly GCA_020052115.1). Classification (GTDB taxonomy): domain Bacteria; phylum Eisenbacteria; class RBG-16-71-46; order JAGVPR01; family JAGVPR01; genus JAGVPR01. The sequence goes on along the minus strand of JAGVPR010000233.1, from coordinate 7,384 downwards.
CTGGACGATTACCACCGGCCGCTTCCCTGGTATGGCGTCCTGGTTCATCAGGGCTGCACGCGAAACGAGTATCACGAGTACCGCGTCGAAGAGAAGGAATTCGGTGAGAAGGGCTGCCTGTTCTTCTACAAGGGTTGTCACGGGCCGCTCGTCTACGGTCCGTGCAACAAGCTTCTGTGGAACCGCCGGTCATCCAAGACGCGGATCGGCGTCCCGTGCTTCGGTTGCACGCGGCCCGACTTCCCGCAGGATTATCCCTTCTTCGAAACGCAGAGCATCGAGGGCATCCCCCGAGAGCTTCCCAACGGCGTCAAGCGCGCGCACTACATGGCCTACAAGGGAATGGCCGCTGCGGCGGCGCCGGAACGGCTCAAGGAACGAAAGACGGAGATATAGTGATGACACACGCTACCACCCTGCGATTCCCGATGAATCGGGTCGAAGGGGATCTTGAAATCGAAGCAGAGATCGCTGGCGGCCTCGTCGCCGACGCGTGGTGCAGCGGCACCATGTTCCGCGGCTTCGAGCAGATCCTCGCGGGGCGTGGAGCCTTGGACGGGCTCGTCATCACGCCGCGGATCTGCGGCATCTGCGGGACGGCGCACCTGACGGCGGCGAGCAGGGCGTTGGATGGCGCGGCCGGCGTCGAGGTGCCGGACAACGGTCTCCGCCTGCGCAACACGGCGCTGATGATCGAACACCTCCAGAGCGACATGCGCCATGCATTCCTCATGTTCATGGCGGATTTCGCCGGCCCTGCCTATCTGCAACACCCGCTTCATGAGGAAGCCGTCCGGCGCTACACCCCTTTCAGCGGCGAAACAACCATCGAAACGGTTCACGAGACGAAGAAGGTGCTCGAGATCGTCGCCATTGTCGGCGGGCAGTGGCCTCACTCCTCCTACATGGTTCCCGGCGGTGTCGTCTCCGTCCCGAGCGAAAGCGATCTCATCCAGTGCTTTCATCTCTTGGCCCGCTACCGGCGCTGGTACGAGAAGCGCGTCCTGGGCTGTGAGCTCGAGCGCTGGGACGCCATCCGAAGCGCTGCGGATCTCGACGTCTGGCTCGAGGAGAAGAATGAGCATCGGCAGAGCGAGGTCGGATTCTATCTGCGCTTCGCGAGGCAGGCCGGACTGGATGCGATCGGCAAGGGTCACGGCAACTTCCTCTCCTATGGCGCGCTCGATCTGCCGCGGCAGACAAAGGTGAAGCCTGTGATCGAAGGCGACATGCGGCTCGTGCCGGCCGGTTTCGCGCGCGGGGCGGCGATCGAAGCGTTCGACCATGAGAAGATCACCGAGCACGTCGCGCACTCCTGGTTCGAGGATCCCGGCGGAGCACGCCATCCGCTTGACGGCAGCACCTCTCCATATGCCTCGGGTCGGGAGGGAGACAAGTACTCGTGGGCCAAGGCGCCGCGCTACGACGGCGCCCCCGCGGAAACGGGGCCGCTGGCGGAGATGATCGTCGCCCGCCGGCCGCTTTTCCTCGACCTCCTTCGTAAGGCAGGGCCTACCGTTCTCGTGCGCGAGCTGGCGCGCTTGACGCGTCCGGCGCTTCTGGCGCCGGTCGTCGAGACGTGGCTTCGCGAGATGTCGGACGATGGTGACGGGTTCTACAACCGCCCGGGCGAGATCGTGGAAGGCGTCGGAATTGGTCTCACGCATGCGGCGCGCGGCGCTCTCGGTCACTGGGTCAAGATCCAGGACCGCAAGATCGTTCACTACCAGATCATCACGCCGACGGCCTGGCATGCCTCGCCGCGCGACGACAACGGGATCCGCGGCGTAATCGAAGAGGCTTTGGTGGGAACGCCCGTGAAGGACGCCTCGAATCCCATCGAGATCGGCCATGTCATCCGCTCATTCGATCCCTGTTTGGTCTGCACCGTTCACAGCGTGTCGAAGCACGGGAGTCGGACGCTGATACGGTTGTGAGAGCGATGAGCTGCCAGCACGAGCGCCGGATCATCTGTGCGGGGAACCGGTACGTTCCCCAAGACGACATCGGCCCGCGTGTCTTCGATTGTCTTTCGAGACGCGATCTGCCGGCGGATGTCTGCGTCATCGACGGCGGATTGATGGGGCTGGACCTCCTGCGCTTCGTGGAAGGCGCGCGTCGCGTCGTCTTCGTGGATGCTTTGCAGGGATTCGCGCCGCCGGACCTGACGGTGGTGCTCGGGCACCGCGCGGCCTTGGAAGAGCGGCCCGCAGCCTACGGCCACGACGGCGGGCTCGCGTGTCTCCTCCGAATGCTTCCCGCGGTCTGCGGCGAAGCGCTTCCGGAGATCGCGCTCGTCGGATCGGAGCCGCCGGCCGGCGAGGATCTCATCGAGAAGCTCGCGGATCTTTCGCTTCGAATCGCAATGGGCGCCGTCGTGCAGGAAACCCGATCATGAGCGCAGAGATGCCGGATCCCCTCGGGCGTGAGAACGAAGAGCTCCGGCAAGAGGTCCGGACCGCCCGCGAAGCGGCCGAGATCACGGCGCAGCTTGTGGCCGAGCAGTTCGAAGAGACCGAGAGGATCCTCGCGCTCTTCCAGTCCGCAAACGCGCAGAGAGAGGCCGTCCTGAACGCGGCCTCTCGCATCTCCATCATCGCAGCCGACAAAGAAGGAAGGATCACCCTCTTCAATCGCGGCGCCGAAGGCATGCTCGGATACGCGGCCGCCGAAGTGCTGGGCGGGCGCACTCCGCTCGATTTTCATCTTCGCACCGAAATCGTGGCGCGCTGTGAGGAACTCGGCCAGATCGTCGGCGAAGCCGTCGAGGGGCCGGGGCTTTTCATGCAGTACGCGCGCCGTCAGATGTCCGGCGAGCAGGAGTGGACCTACGTCCGGAAGGACGGCAGCCACATTCAAGTTTCCATGTCCGTCACGGGGATCCACAGCGGCGACGGCGAACTCGGCGGGTTTCTCTGCGCAGCCATGGACATCACCCATCTGAAGCGGCAGGAGGAACGGCTTCGGCAGGCCATGACGGTCGCCGAATCCGCCAACCGCACGAAGACCACGTTCCTCGCGAACATGAGTCACGAGCTCAGAACGCCCTTGAACGCCATCATCGGCTACAGCGAGATGCTCGAAGAAGAAGCCGGCGATGCGGGGCTCGGCGGTTTCGTCGAGGACTTGAGGAAGATCCACACCGCCGGAAAGCACCTCTTGGCGCTCATCAACGATGTTCTCGACTTGTCGAAGATCGAGGCCGGCAAGGTGGAACTCTTCGTCGAGTCTTTCTCGGTGGCGAGCATGATCGACGACGTGGCCTCGACCATCAGGCCGCTGATCGAGAAGAAGGAGAACCGGCTCGAGATCAAGGTCGCCGAAGGACTCGGCACGATGAAGTCGGATCTCATGCGTACGCGGCAGATTCTTTTCAACCTACTCTCCAACGCCGCGAAGTTCACCGAGAAGGGAACGATCACCATCGAAGCCTTCGCCGACGCGTCGTCGCGCGAGGAGCAGATCGTCTTCAGAGTCCGCGACACCGGCATCGGAATGTCCCCGGAGCAGATCGCCCGCATCTTCCAGCCATTCGTCCAAGCCGATTCCACCACGACCCGAAAATTCGGCGGCACGGGATTGGGCCTGACCATCAGCCGGACGTTCTGCCGGATGATGGGGGGAGAGGTGGCGGTCGAGAGCCGGGAGGGACACGGCAGCACGTTCACGGTGACGCTTCCGCAGGAGGTCAAGTCGAAGCGCGAGGCTCTCGAAGGTGGCGGGGCGGCGGAGCGGTTGAAGCCTCGGGAGAAGGCGTCGACGCCGCGCGGCCCGAACACGGTGCTCGTTATCGACGACGATCCCGCAGTGCACGAGCTGCTGGCGAACTATCTCGAGAAGGACGGTTTCGATGTCGTGACGGCTTCTTCCGGAGAGGAAGGCATACGACTCGCGTTGGAGTTGAGGCCGACGGTCATCACGCTGGACATCCTGATGCCCGGGATGGACGGGTGGGCGGTCTTGAGGGCGTTGAAGTCGAATCCTGATACGTCCCAGATCCCGGTGGTGATCATCACGATCGAAGAGAACCGGAACCTGGGTTTCACGCTCGGGGCCTCCGACTTCCTGGTCAAGCCGGTCTCGCACCTCGAGCTCTTCGACACGCTGCGAAAGTACAAGCGAGTGTCGGTGACCGGACGCATCCTGGTCGTGGAAGATGAGGAAGAGACGCGCAATCTGCTGGTACGGCTCATCCGCAAGGAAGGCTGGGACGTCGCCGAAGCCGAGAACGGCCGCGTAGCTTTGGATCGCATCGCCGAGCGCAAACCCGACCTGATCTTTCTCGATCTGATGATGCCGGTGATGGACGGGTTCGAGTTCGTCAAGGAGATTCGCAATCGCGAGGAGTATCAGCTGATCCCGGTGGTCGTGGTGACGGCGAAGGACCTGACTCCCGAGGAGCGCCAGTGGCTGAACGGTAACGTGTACCAAGTCTTCAAGAAGGGCTCGTACAACCGCAGTGAGCTGATGCGCCAAGTCCGTGAGCTCGTCCTGCGCCACGTCAGTCCGCGGCCTGAGGCCGGGAAGGACGTGAAGCGAGGGGGGTGAGATCGTGCCGAAGATCCTCCTGGTCGAAGACAACGAGATGAACCGCGACATGCTGAGCCGGAGGCTGGTAAGGCGCGAGTTCGAGGTCGTGACGGCGGCCACGGGGCTGGAGGCGATCGAGAAGGCCCGCTCCCTGCGCCCCGACCTGATTCTCATGGATCTGAGTCTTCCGGACGTGGACGGCTGGGAGGCGACGCGCCGGATCAAAGGCGCCGCAGAGACGGCGGGCATCCCGGTCATCGCCCTCACGGCACATGCCATGGCCGGAGACAGAGAGAAGGCGCTGGAGGCGGGGGCGAACGATTATGACACCAAGCCGGTGGAGTTCGACCGCCTGATCCAGAAGATCACGACGCTCTTGGGAGACGCTCGGCGCGCATGACATCTTCCCCGCAAGATCGGCCGGCAGCAGAGCGCGCCCTTGAAGAGGGCTCACTGCTCGTCGTCGATGACAACGAGATGAACCGGGACATGCTCTCCCGGCGTTTGTCGCGTCGGGGGTACACCGTCGTCACCGCCGTGAACGGCCGGGAGGCGCTCGACAGAATCGCGGGAGGATCCTTCGACGTGATCATCCTCGACATCATGATGCCGGAGATCGACGGGTTGGAGGTGCTGCGGCGCGTGCGCGAGAAGACGCCCGCGGGCGATCTGCCCATCATCATGGTGACGGCCAAGAGCGAGAGCGAGGATGTGGTCCGTGCGCTGAATCTGGGCGCCAACGACTATGTGACCAAGCCGCTAGACTTTCAAGTTGTGCACGCCCGAGTGCAGACACAGGTTTCGCTGAAGCGGGCGCGCGAGGAACTTCGGCTGGCCCACGCGCGCATGAAGCACGATCTGGAGATTGCCGCCAGGGTCCAGCGGGCTTTGCTGCCCACCGAGCTTCCGGCGTTTCCCGGCGCGGCGTGCGCGTGGCGATTCATCGCCTGCGACGAGCTGGCCGGGGATGCCGTCAACATCTTCGGTGTCGAGGACCGTTACCTGTGCCTCTACGTTCTCGACGTCAGCGGTCACGGGGTCCCCGCTGCGCTCCTTTCGGTGTCGGTCACACGCAATCTGACGTTGCATGCGGATCGTTCCTCGCTCGTCCGAACGGCGAGCATCGACGGCAGCGGCTCCGTGCTCTGCGGACCCGCTGAAGTGGCCCGGCGCTTGAACGCGATCTACCCCATGGAGACGAGTGGGGCGCATCTCTACTTCACTCTCGTCTACGGCATCATGGACACGCGCACGAACCGTCTGCGGTTTGTGTGTGCCGGCCACCCTGGACCCATCCTCGTGCGGGCAGACGGAACCACTCAGGTTGTCGATTCGCCGGCGCTTCCCATCGGCATGCTCGCCGATCCCGAATACGAGGAGAAGGAGATCGACTTGCGTCCGGGCGACAGGCTGTACATGTATTCGGATGGATTGATCGAAGAGGTGAATCCGTCGGGCGAGATGTTCGGGCAAGAGCGGCTCCAGGCCGCCATCGCCGCGCAACGGTCGGAGTCGCTCGAGGCGAGCCTGGACGCGCTCACTCGGGGCCTTGCCGCATGGCGTGGAGGCGATCACTTTACCGACGACCTCTCGATCGTGGCCGTCGAGATCCGCCGGCCCGAACTCCACTGATCCATCGGCGCCAGAGACCGACGCCCAATCACCTCAACAACTGTGCGTCCCGAAAACTCATCTCGCCTTGCTCGCGGGCTGTCCGCGGGACAATCGGCAGCGACTCCGACTGAATGAGACGCATGGCGGGCCGGTCGAGCGGAACCGGCACGCAGCCGGAGATCGGTTCTCGCGCCCGGAGGCACATCGGGCATTGTCCGTCCCGAAAACTCGAACGCCTTCGCCCGTCTGCGGTTGGCCGCGCCTCGACCGGCACAGGAGACCGCCCGCTCACCATCCCCACTTGCCATCGTAACCCCGGTCGCGCGATCTTCCTAGCTCACGCCTTCCGCGGAAGTCTGATCGACATCAGGGGCCACACACCATGACTTGGATCGCTTGCCTCCTCCGCGCGTTCACCGGACTCCTTCGTTCCCGCGCATCCCTCCAGATCGAGAACCTCGCCCTGCGCCATCAACTCGGCGTCTATCACCGGACCTGTCGCCGCCCACGCCTGCACCCCGCCGACCGCATCTTCTGGTCCTGGCTCTCCCGACTCTGGCCCGACTGGCGTAATGCGCTGTTCATCGTCAGGCCGGAAACGGTGATCGCCTGGCGACGACGGAGGTTCCGAGAGCACTGGACCCGCCTCTCGCGCGCAGGGAGCCGTGGGCGACCGCCAGTCTCGCGGGAGGTACGCGACCTCATCCGCCGCATGTCCACCGCGAACCCGCTCTGGGGTGCACCCCGCATCGTCGGCGAACTCCGCATGATCGGGATCGATTTGGCGAAAGCCACGGTCGAGAAGTACATGGTCCGCCCGCGCAAGCCCCCTTCTCCAACCTGGCGCTCCTTCCTCAAGAACCACATTCGCGAGATCGTCGCGGTCGACTTCTTCGTCGTGCCGACCGTGCGGAATCAGGTCCTCTTTGTTTTCCTCGTCCTGGCCCACGAGCGACGCCGCGTGCTGCACTTCAACGCCACGGCGAATCCATCGGCCGAGTGGACGGCGCAGCAGATCGTTGAGGCCTTCCCGTGGACAGCCCCGCCGAAGTACCTGCTTCGGGATCGCGATGGCGTCTATGGCGAGGCGTTTCGAAGGCGGGTTCAGGGAATGGGATTCAATGAAGTCCTCATCGCAGCGCGGTCACCCTGGCAGAAGGACTACGCATCACACTGCACTCCTTCCGTGCTCTGAGGTACGACTTTGCTCGGTGGGTTTCCTGTGCATCTTCCGCTTGTG
>JAGVPR010000140.1 GCA_020052115.1 Candidatus Eiseniibacteriota bacterium | reverse complement strand
GAGAAGCCCGCACCCCAACCCGAAGACGACCGCACCCCCCGCCCCACCGCTCCCCCCCGCGCCTCCCACGATCACGGCGCCCACCGCACCGATCACCGAGCCCACCGGCACGTCCGGATAGGACGTCGCGCCGAGCGGCAGAAGGCCCGACCATACGGCTTGGAGCGGAATCCCCACTGCGAGCCCCAGAGCCGGCTGTCCGAGGAGGGCGGCGACCAGGGTGCAGGAGACGAGCGGCTGGTGGAGCATCGTCTGAAACGCCGCCGTCTCGTCGGCGGCCGCCAGGCCGGCCCAGAGGAGAACGAGCGCGATTTCGCCCGCGCTCACGCGCGCCCCCCGGCGGAGTTCACCATCCGAGAAGCGCGGAGAGATCGTGTTCGGGGTTCATCGGCAGGTCGCGCGCCAGGAGCTTCACCCCGCGGTTCGCAAGATGCCGGAGCGCTTCCTCATCCGCGGGCCGGAGCCAAAGGTAGGGCAACACCTCGCGCGCGCCGTCCTGGTGTCTGAGCCCGCCGACGTTCAGGCGGGTGAGCGCCGCGCCCCGATCCATGAGCGCGAGCGCCGACTCCGGGGACTTCAGAAGAAGAAAGGAGCGCTCCGTACGAACGGCATCTTCGCGCAGGCGCGAGGCAAAGACCTCGATGCCAAGCACCTCCACGGAGGCGCCCGGCGGTGGCGCGGCTGCGTAGAGCGCGCTCTCCCACGAGCTCGAGGCCGCGGCGTCGTCCACGACGAAGATCCACGACGGCTTCAGCGCCGCGGCCCATCCGACCGCCACCTGTCCATGAAGCAGGCGGTCGTCAATCCGCGCCAGGAGAAACTCGGGAGCGGCTGTCACAGCGCCTCGACGCCCGCGCGACCCTTGGCGAGCAGCCGCTGTCGGAGCTCGTCGAAGGGGACGCGGTCGCGGTGGTAGAAGAACTCGACGACCATCGGAAGGTTGACGCCCGATAAGACGGCGAAGCGGTCGCGCGGCACCGCATCCGGCGCGCAGACGGCGTGGCAGGAGCCGCCGATCAGATCCACGAAGACGACGGCGTGCCCGTCGCCGGGAAGCTCGCGTTCCAGTGCGCTGCGCAGCGACTCCGGACCAAGCCCTTCATTGGAGAGGATGGCGTAGTCGCCCTGCGCGCCGACGATCTTCTCGGCCGTGCTGACCAGCTCGCGCCCGAGCGCCCCATGCGTGAGAAAGATCCCTCGGACCATGCCGGCCGGGGCGCCTTACTCGAGATCGCCCCGGGCCACCGTCTCGAAGTGACGCCGGCGCTCGAGGAGGTCCCGTAGCTGATTGTCCAGGCGCTGGGCCGAATGGTAGCCGTACGCCTTGACGAGGTAGTTCAGGGCGAGGACTTCAGCGATTACCGTCAGGTTCTTGCCGGGCACGATCGGCACCACGGCAAGCGGGATCTGGACGCCGAGGATCGTCGAGTGCTTCTCGTCGAGCCCCGTGCGCTCGTAGGACTCCGCCGAATCCCACTCCTTCAGGTGCACCTCCAGCTCGATCCGCTTCTGGCCGCGGATGGCGCGGATGCCGAAGACCGACTGGATATCAATGATCCCCAGGCCCCGGATCTCCATATGGTGCCGGAGCAGATCGCTCGCCATCCCGATGAGGATCCCCTCGTGCCTCTTCTTGACGGTCACGACATCGTCGGCCACGAGGCGATGCCCTCGCTCGACGAGATCCAGGGCGCACTCGCTCTTCCCGATCCCGCTGCGCCCCGTGATCATGAGCCCCACGCCGTAGACGTCCACGAGGGAAGCGTGGATGCTCGTCGTCGGCGCGAACGTGTCGTCCAGGTAGGCGGTCAACTCGTGGATGAACGGCGTGGTGGACATCGGCGTGCGCAGGAGCGGCACCTGCTTCTCGATGGCCAGCTCCAGCATCCCGGGCGGCGGCTCCAGCGCCTTGGCGATGATGACGCACGGCATCGAGAACTGGAAAAGCCGCTGGAGCGCGTCCCGGCGCTGCGACTCCTCGATGTGCGCGAGGTAGGCGATCTCGGTCTGGCCGATGATCTGGACCCGCTCGGCGAGGAAATTCTCCGTGAATCCGGCCAGGGCGAACCCCGGCCGGTTGATGTCGCTCACGGTGATATCAACGCGCGACTCCAGCTCGGGCGGCGTCAGCCGCTCGAGCTGGAAGGCCTCGCGCCGGTTCTCGAACAGGTAGCGGACTGTGATCGCGTTCATCGCGGCCCGTTCCCGGACGGTCCCAGAAACCGATCAGGACGTTCCGGGACCCGTCTCCCCTGCGGTCCCTTGGATTTCATCCTCGACCGGTTCTTCATCCTCGATGTCCTCGAGGTCGGAGGAGGACGTTTCCTGCGGGATCCGCTTTATCCCGTTTTCCTTCCGATTGCGCTCGACGAGCCGCTCCTTGTGCCGCTTGATCTGCGTTTCGAGGCTGTCGACCGCGCGGTCAATGGACAGAAAGATGTCGTTCGTCTCCTCACGGCTCACCAAATCCGAGCCGTTCAGGTGAACGGTGATCTCGGCGATCTGCCGGTGCTTCTCTCTGACGAGCACCACATTGGCCTTGGCGATTCGGTCGAAGTAGCGGGTCAGCTTCTGGAGTCGTTTCTCTCCGTGCTCGCGCACGGTCGGAGTCAGCTCGAAGTGACGTGCCGTCGTGGTGATCTCCATCAGTTCGTCCTCCCTGGACGCCGGACGCCCCAGGCGGGGGTCGCCCAGCCAGCTTAGAGGCGCTTCCGGTAGCGCGCGGGCGGAACGCCCAGTTGCTCCCGGTATTTGGCCACGGTGCGTCGCGCGATCCGCAGCCCACGTTCATGGAGTAGATCGGCGATCCTCTGATCGCTGAGCGGTTCCTGCTTGTCCTCCTGGTCAATGAGTTGCTGGATGATGTCCTTCGCGCTTCGGGCCGAAATCTCGTCGCCGTCTTCCATCTCGATGCCGGAGCTGAAGAAGAATTTCAGCTCGAAGACGCCTCGCGGCGTTTGCACGTACTTGCTCCGCGTCACGCGGCTCACGGTGGACTCGTGCATGTCAATCTGGCTCGCCACCTGCTGCAGCGTGAGCGGTTTGAGGAACCGGATCCCCTTCTCGAGAAAGTCCCTTTGCTCCTTCACGATGCACCGCATCACCTTCACCATCGTGCGGCGGCGCTGCTCGATCGTCTGGATGAGCCACTTCGCCGAATTGAGCTTGGTCTGGACGTACTCGCGCGTCTTGTCATTGCTGGGGCTGTTGCGAAGAACGCGCTCGTAGGTCGGGCTGATCCGCAATCGCGGGACGTTCTTGTCGTTCAGGAAGACTTCGTAATCGTCGCCGACCCGATCCACGATGAGATCCGGGTAGACGTACTTCACCCCTTCCGCCGAGATCAGTCCGCCCGGCGAGGGGTTGAGCGTGGCGATGCAATCCACGGCGGCTTGCACCTGCTCCGGCGTCACCTTGAGAGCGCGCGCGATGTCCTGGTACCGGCGCGCCTTCAGATCATCGAAGCGCTCCGCGACGATGCGGGCCGAGAGGCTCTCGGAGAGGTCCCTCGCGCGGAGCTGAATCAGCAAGCACTCCTGCAGGCTTCGCGCGCCGATCCCGGGAGGATCGAGCGACTGCACCACGCGCAGCGCCTTTTCCACGGTCTCGATCGTGACCCCGGCCTCGCGCACGACGAGGTCGCGCGTCCGGGACCACGGGTCGCTGCCCTCGGCTCCGCTGTCGTCGTCGCTCGCCATCAGATAGCCGCGGTCGTCCAGGAGGCCGATCAGGTATTCACCGGCGCGAACGGTGTCCGCGTCGTCCACCGCGAGACGGAACTGCGAGATGAGGTGTTCTTGCAGCGAGATCTGCGTGACCGGAACGCGCTCGTACCGATCCTCGTCGTTCTGGGGCTCGGAGCGCTCGTGAGCGGCGTCGGAACCGTCCTGGTAGAAATCGGACCAGTCGAATTCCTCTTCGCTCTCCTTCTTGGGCTCCTCCTCCTCCTTGGCCTGCTCCGGCGTTTCCGGCTCCTCCCGCTCCTCGGGCGCTTCGGCGATGTCCTCCTGCTCGACGACGTCATCCACTTCCTCGAGCATCGGGTTCGTCATCAGCTCCTGCTTGAGGTGCAGTTGAAGCTCGAGCGTGTTCAGAACGAGGAGCTTGAGCGCCATCTGGAGGCGCTGCGTCATGATGAGGGTGGGCTTCTGCGCCAGGTGCAGGCCGTGCTTCATTTCCATCGCAGTTGGCTCCCCCGCCCGCTTACAGCCTGAAGTTCTCGCCTAGGTAGATCTTCCGGGCCCATTCGTTCGTCGTCAACTCCTCCGCGGTGCCGCTGATCTGGATGCGGCCCTGGTAGAGGAGATACGCCCGGTCCGTCGTGTTCAGCGTTTCTCTCACGTTGTGATCGGTGATGAGCACCCCGAGCCCGCGGTCGCGAAGACCTCGCACGATCGCTTGGATGTCGGCCACGGCGATCGGGTCAATCCCCACGAATGGCTCGTCGAGGAGCATGAATCGAGGCTCCGTCACGAGCGCCCTCGCGATCTCCACGCGCCGCCTCTCGCCTCCTGACAGATCATACGCCTTCCGATCCGCCAAGTGGGAGATCCCGAGCTCGCCCAGTAGCTGCGCGAGCCTCTGCTCGCGCCGCGCGCGGTCCATCGGAAGCGTCTCGAGGATCGCGAGAACGTTCTCGCGCACCGTGAGCTTTCTGAAGATCGAGGGCTCCTGAGCCAGATATCCGATCCCCGCCCTCGCGCGCTCGTGCATGGGGAGCGGCGTGAGGACTCGGCCGGCGAGCGTTACCTCGCCCTCGTCGGGCCGCAGGAGCCCGACGATCATGTAGAACGTGGTCGTCTTCCCGGCTCCGTTCGGGCCCAGAAGCCCGACCACCTCGCCAGGACGCACCGTGAGGCTGACGTGATCCACCACGCGCGTGCGACCGTACGACCGGACGAGATCCCGGGCCTCGAGCGCGCCCCCGTTCGTCCCGCCGGCGCCGACGCTATCGCCCTTCAAGAGGCTCCTCCACGTTCCCGGTGCGCCCGCTCACGCGCCGCTGGATCTCGAAATGCTCGAGCCCCGGATCGCTGACCAGACCGTAGCCGGTCAGTACGTCTTCGCCCCGCGTGAGCCGCACGAAGGCTTCCGTGCGCACCAGACGCTCGTTGCTCACCCAGCGCAGCGAATCGGTCTCAAGAGTGTAGCCGTCCGTGTTTCGCACCACCACGTCTCCGATCGCCGTCATGTTGTTCGTCCCGCTGTCCAGCCGACCCTCCCTCGATGTGAGGACCGATACCTGCAAGCCCTCCTCGTCGAAGAAGTCCACGTGAACGTTTTCCGCGTAGACGGCCTGGCGGCCGGAGTACGAGGCCACCTGGTCCGCGTCCAGCTTCCAGCGCGGGATCCCCATGTCGGTCTCGGTCAGGCTGATTCTCTTCGCGGTCTGCTTCGGCCGCTCCCGCTCCTCGGGAGAGGCGGCGCGATCGCTCCCGCCGCCGCAGGCCGCCGCCAGCAACGCGAGGGCCGCCGCGAGAACTGAAACGACCGCTCTAGAGCGGATCCGCCGGCGCCCGGCGGCGATCCCGCCAGCGCGGATGGAACCACACCCACTGCGATGGATCATGCCTTATCAGCTCCTCGACCGCCGCCGCGCAACGCGCCGTGCCGGTCTCGAGATCATCATAGCCTCCTCCGTCGAGGTCGAACGGCGGGAGAACCCGAACCACCTGACGGCCGTCCGGCCGGAGCCCGATCGCCATCGGGACGATCATGGCACCGCTTCGCCGCGCGAGCCATGCCGCGGAGAGCGGCGTCCACGCCGGCCGTCCGAAGAAGTCCACCTTCACTCCAGCCGCGCCCGTGTTCAGGTCCAGCAAGAGCCCCACCACTCCGCCCGAGCGCAGCGTCGCCATCGCCGCGCGAAGGCGCCTGCGCGGATCCATCGGCTCGGCGCCGTAGCGCTTCCTTAACCGGTACATCAAGTCCTCGAACCTCTGCTCGCGAAGCGGCCGCGCGAGCACGCTCAGCGGATATCCCCGGCTCCGGACGTATGCGCCGAGCATCTCCCAGCAGCCGATGTGGCCCGTGAGAACCAGCACCCCGCGCCCGCGGGCGTAAGCCGCCTCGAAGCGCTCCCAGTCCTCGGCGTCCACCCAGCGAAGGATCTCCTCGCACCGCGCCGTCAGCAGGCGCATCGTGTCCGAAGCGTTCCGCCCCATCTCGACAAACACCCGCCGGGCCAGGGACTCTCGCTCCGCGGCCGTCAACTCCGGAAACGCCTCCGTCAGATGCTCGACGGTGCGGCGCCATGTGCGCGGAAGGAAACGCGGCGCCACCCGGCCCAGCGAACCCCAGAGAGCCAGCGAGGCGCGCCGCGGAAGACGGCGGTTCACAACCATGGCGAGCCGCAGCGTTCCGTACCGCGCGGCGCGGCGTGCCCGCTTCGTGAGCCCCATCGTCCCTCCCGCCGTTCCTCATCCTAGGAAGGGCGGAAGCGCGCGTCAAGCAAGGGCTATGCCAGACAGGAATCGGCATCGGTTCGGTGTGCGAGTGGATCGTGCGGCGCGCCTTCGTCAAGGCCGGGCGCGCAGGCAATCGTGGAGATGGATGACGCCGACCGGGTGGTGCGCATCATCCACGATGAGGAGCGATGTGATGGGGCCACCCGGGTTCTCCTCCATCCGGCGGAGGGCGCTCACGACGAGCTCCTCTCTTCCAATGGTTTTCGGATGTCTCGTCATCACCTGTAGGAGTTTCGCATCCAGCGGCTCGCCGCCGAGTTGAAGGATCCGGCGTAGGTCGCCGTCGGTCAGGATCCCCGCGAGCCGGCCGTCACCATCCACGACCGCCGTCATCCCCAGTCGCTTCGCGGTCATCTCGAGGATCGCCTCGCGGACCGTGGCGTTTCCGCTCACGCAGGGCAGACGGTCCCCGGAGTGCATGAGGTCCTCCACTCGCAGCAACACCTTCCGGCCGATCACCCCGCCCGGATGCAGAAAGGCGAAGTGCTCGCTCCGGAAGCCGCGGCGCACGAGCAGCGCGACCGCGATCGCGTCTCCGAGCGCCATCATCGCGGTCGTGCTCGTCGTGGGCACGAGGTCAATCGGTCCGGCCTCGCGAAGCGGTCCCAGGCAGAGCCGGTGATCCGCGGAACGCGCGAGCGAGGAATCCCGCTGACAGGTGACGGCGACGACCGGCACGCCGAGACGGCGAAGCGTCGGGAGAAGCCGGAGCAGTTCCTCGCTCTCGCCGCTCTTCGAAAGCAGGAGCGCGAGGTCGTCCTCTCCCGCGATCCCGAGGTCGCCGTGCATCGCCTCCACCGGATGAATGAAGAGCGCCGGCGTGCCGGTGCTCCGAAACGTGGAGGCGATCTTCGCGGCGACGAGCCCGGATTTCCCCACGCCCGCCACGAGCACGCGACCCGTCGTTCCGTAGATCGCGCCGACCGCCGCCTCGAAACCCTCGTCCAGCACGGAGCCGAGCCCCGACAGAGCGCCCGCCTCGCACTCGAGCACCTCTCGAGCGACGTCGCGGAAGGGGCGCGCGTCCGCCGCGCCGCCGGGATAACCTGGACGGCTCATCCCTGCCTCATCTTCCGCTCGGCGTTCTTCATAGCGGAGCCTCGTGGACGGCGTCCCATATCCGAACGAGGGCGCGCAAGAACGGTTCGACATCGGCGAGCGGCATCTGCGTGGCCCGGTCGCTCAGGGCCCGCGAGGGATCCGGGTGCGCTTCGAGGAAGACGGCGCCCGCCCC
>JAGVPR010000155.1 GCA_020052115.1 Candidatus Eiseniibacteriota bacterium | reverse complement strand
CATCGCGGACTGCACCGAGCCACGCCGGATCCGTCGCCTGGAGCCCCATCCCCTGCGCCTGGCGGAGGCTTCCCGGCAGCCTGCCCTCTGCGGCTCCCAGCGCCGACGGCACCGCGATGAAGCACAGCGAGACGAGAAGGGAAACCCCGATCGACTTCCGGACTCGATGGCATCCTCGGCAGTGCGCCTGCGAAAGGGCGCCCGTATGGACCCGGCCGAACATAGCTCCCACCTCCATGGGTTCACGAACGAAGCCCCAAGGGTTCATTCTCGCCCCCGCAATCGCGAGAGCCATCCGACCAGAAGGGCAAGGTTGCGAAACCTATATGGCTCCTTTCCGTCGAACCGAATCGCGACGCCGGCCCAGTCGTCTCCGGTGCGCGCCATGTGGAGCAGCACCTTCTCCGGCTTCGACACGGTGGGGCGGGTCCCGGCCTTGTTGGTTTTCACGCCCTGGAGGTTAAGCAAGCCACTGACAGGGGACTGACACGGAGCGGCGGCGACCGGAGCTAAATAACGACAACGCGCTTGATTAGAGATTCATGCCGGGCTATAATTGTTGCCACCATGCGGTACCTGGCCTCGAAGTTCGCGGCGCCGACGAGCGTCTCTCGCCTCATCGAACGCCCCCGCATCGTGCGGCGCCTGAGGATCCGGCAGGCGGACCTCGTCCTCCTTGTCGCCCCCGGCGGCTACGGAAAGACGATCCTCTCCCAGCAAATCCTCGAGCAAGTCCCGGCGTCCCGCAGGGTCTGGCTCGATCTCGACTCCCGCGACGACGATCCGCGGCGGTTCGCAGCCTACTTCATCGAGGCCCTGGCGCAGGCGGTTCCGGAGTTGCGGCTCACGAGGATCCAGGAAGCGATTCTCGACGGCCGCATTCCGCTCGCGCAGGGGGCGGAAGAGCTGTCCTTTTTCCTTCAGGAGTCACGCCGGCCGGCCTGCTGGATGGTGCTCGACAACTGGGAGCATGTGGATCACGCGAAGGAGGTGTGCCGGTTCATCGGCTCCATCGCGGCGGACGCGAAGGGACGGATCAAGCTCATCGTGAACTCCCGTGTGGCTCCCTCATTCAGTATCCGCAGGCTCCAGGAGCGCGGGATCGTGTTGGTCGCGGACCAAAAGGACCTGGCCTTCACGTTTCTGGAGTTCCGTGACGCGGCCGAGCGGCGCCTCGGAACGCGGATGCCGGAAGAACAGCTCGAGGGGATCTGGCGACTGACGCAAGGCTGGTGCGTCCACCTCGGGCTCATCCTCGAGGTGCTGTCTCGACGCGGGTCGGGCCGACTGGCGCTCGGGACGCCCGGCGCGGGCGAGCTGGAGTCGCTCATCGGATACATGGAGGAAGAAGTGCTCCCGGGGGTCGCGCCGGATCTCCTCGACTTCCTCATGCGGTGCGCGCCTCTCGACACGTTGTCTCCGCAAACCTGCAAGGCCCTGCTCGACGACGAGGACCGGATTCATCGGAATCTCCTGGCGCTCTCACGCTCGTCGATCCCATGCTTCACGCTGTCGGAGCCGAACGCGATCCGGCTGCACCCGCTCATGCGCGAAGCCGCCTCGCGATTGCTGCGCGCACGCGTTCCTCCCGAGGATGTCCGCACGCTCTACGGCAAAGCCGCGGCGCAGCAGCTCGAGCAAGGACTCTTGTTGGACGGCATCCGGACGCTTCTGGACGTGCCGGATCACTTGACGGCTCTGGATGCGATCAACCGGTATTGGTTCCGCATCGTCGAGACGGGCGGTCAGATGCGGGTGCAGGAATGGCTCGAGTCGTTCCCCGCCGAGTGGACATCGCAGCCCAAGTACGTGGTCGCGATGACGAATGCCTTGTCGCTGCGCGGCGACAACGCTTCGCTGCTGCACTACCTGTCCGACAAGGTCGCTCCAGAGTCGTTCCGCGGAGACGACGGGGCGCTGGCGAATTCGTGGATGCACTACTACTGGGCATGGCTCCATGAGTCGGACGAGCCGGGCCACCAGGCGGTGGCCGAGAGCTGGGAAACCATCACTCGGAGCCGCGGACCCTTCACCGCGATGGTGACGGCGGGGATCGAGAACATCCAGGGGTATGCGGCGCTCCTCCAGCTCGATTTCGAGCTGGCCGAGGCGCACTACCGACGTTCCCTCGAACTTCAAGGGGATGCTTCTTTCGATTACGCGATCACGACGAGGAACAACATCGCACTGTGCAGGTACATGCAGGGCGATGCGGACGTCGCGCTCTCGGAGTTCCGGCGATGCGCGGCCGAGTGCGTCGAACGGTCCGCCCCCTCCATGCTGCCGATGGTGATGATCAACATCGCCGAGGTCTGCTGCGCGGTGGGGCGTTTCGACGACGCGCTCGAGGCGATCGAGACGTGCGTCGAGGTCATGCAAACCCATCGGATCGAGCATTCGTTCATCGACATGACCGCCGGCAAGATCCGGGGCCTCTGCGCGTGGTTCGAGGGCCGGCGTGAGGAAGCGTGGGCTCACCTGGATGCGGCGCTCTCCAACGCGGCCCGATGCAGCCCGGGGGACAGGCTCGGCCTCGAGATCCAGGTCGAATACCTCGCGCGACTCGACGGCCGGCCGTTCGTCCCCGCTGGCGGCCGTTCCCTGCCACCACGGGGACGCCGAAGCGAGAACAGGCTGGCGCTCGCCGCGGCGGAGGCGTG
>JAGVPR010000283.1 GCA_020052115.1 Candidatus Eiseniibacteriota bacterium | reverse complement strand
GCTCCGACCTGCGAGCGGTCCGGATCGCGCAGACCCCGCTTTTCGAGGAACGCAACGTGCCCTCGTCGAAGCCGTGGGAGCCGGCGCTCCGCCGGCTCGACCGCGAGATCCCCGAGCCGGCGGTCATCCTCTCGGACCCGCTGACCTCTTACTGCATCCCGGCGTACTCGCGGCACCGCGTCGTCTCGGCGCTCAACCAGCACACCTCACCCGGCGATGCTCGCGCCGTGGAGCGGGCGCGAGACCTCGAGACGATGCTCAACCCGTTCGTTCCGTGGACCAAGCGCCTGCCGCTCTTCGCTGAGCACGGCGTCCAGTACGTGCTCCTCAACGAAACGCTCCGGCAGCCGCTGCACCACTTCTACTGCAACATCTCGCCGGCGCTGGCGCCAAAGGTGCGCCGCTCGTTCCTCGATGCACGCGCGCCCTCGGAGGCGCCGCGGTTCAACATCGTCTCGGATGAGGGAGGGTTTCTGCTGCTGCGCGTCGCGGACATCTCGCCCGACGGCGAGGGGGCCGCCGTCGCGAACCCGTACCTCGTGGAGTCGCTGACGGCGGACGCTGCCATCGTCGGCGTGGACATGGAAGGATCCGTCCGGCTCGCCGCGGTCCGCATCGGGGCGTCGCAGGCCGAGGCGGGCGGCGATTTCCCGATGGCGTGCTGGTTTGTGAGGATGAAGGGCCCGCTCGCGCCGTTTCCATACGAGGTGACCGTGCGCTTGGAGACGGACTATCCGAAGGGGCCGCTCTACCGGCCCGGGTGGGCGAAGGTGTACCGGCGCTTCGTTCAGGCGAGGGCCGCGCGCACATACCGCTTCCGTTCGCAGCACGCGCCCTGCGATGGGGCGTTTCCCCCGCCCGATTGGCCGGTGGGGGCGCTCGTGGCCGACAAGTTCACCGTTGACGTCGCCGGCGCCGCGAGCGCGGGCGATTACACGGTCCGGGTCATCGTGAGAGCGCCGCCCTTGCTCGTGAACTACGAGCTGAACGACTACCTCTCGGACGATGATTCCCTCGAAGGGATCCCGGTCGGCCGCATCCGAATCACGCGCCGCGACGAACGCTAGAAGCGGATCGTCGTCGTCAGGCGGAGTTCCGAGCGGTTACGCGTCATGCTCGCCGTTCCGACCCGCCGCACCGCCGGACTCGCGACCGATTCGGACTGGAGAAGGAACCAGCGCGTGAGCTTCTCCTGCGTGCGACGGTAGGACAGGTCGAAGGACACTTGTTCCATCGTGATTCCGAAGCCGCCCGTGATCGCGTCGCCCTTGACCTGCTTATCGCGATAGAGGCCGTCCCCGTCCTGCCCGATGGAGAGAGTGTCCGCGGCATCCACGCCGCGATACGTCTGCGGGGTCGTGTGATATCCGGCGCGCACCGGCAGCGTGTACGGCACCCCGAAGAGGTGCCGGTGCAGGAGGGCGTACTCGGCGCCGACGTGGAACGAGTTGGCGTCCTCGAGGAGCGGACGGCTCAGGGCCCCGTGGATGTCGTCGAGACCGCGCGTCTCACCCCAGAAATCGTCCCCGGCGTTCCACGGGAGGATCGTCTCGTGGAGCAGCTCATCGTCGGCTGCGTCGCCGCCGTGCACCAGGCGCGCGTCCGACCAGGGCCGGTAGTAATAATCGGCCGCGACGAGCAGCCGCTCGATCGGCCGCACGGCGATTCCAGCCCCGGCGAACAGCGGCACCTCGAGATCGTAGTCCCTCACGACGCCCTGGTAGCGATACTGCACCTGCGTCTGGTCGGTCTGGATCGGCAGGTAGTAGTACTTTCCGTCCCTGAAGCGGATCGTGTACTTCGGCGTGACGGTCGCGCCGATCGAGACCTTGTTGCCGAACTCGGCCAGAGCGCCGAGCGTCATCGCGAAGCCGCCATAAGTCTGCGAGACGGAACCCTGCCCGTGTCCAACGTTCAGGCCGAGCACGGTGACCGTCTGCTCATTGTTGGAAGTCAGCTTGCCGACGAGGATGTTCGCCGTCGCTCCCAAGCTCACGCCGGGGATGACAGAGAACCCCACGCTCGGAGCGACAGCGTCGAGCCCGCCGCTCTCTTCAACCACCGTGGCGAGAATCGTGGAGGCCGACTGGCCGCCGCTCGCCTCGAACGAGAACTCGACCGTCGTCTCGAGCGGCTGGGTCGTATCGAGGAACCGGCGATAACCCAACCCGAACACGGCGGTGCGGCCCGCAACGATGAAGGGCCTCGCGGCGCCGAGGAATCCGTACGTCGTGCGCGAGCCCGGCTTCTCGACCATGCCGTTGACCGGGAGCGGCCCGAAGGGCGTCGAGAACTCGCTGGGGAAGCCGGACGCCGTGCCGCTGCCGGATTGCGTGTACCCATCGGCGGCCCAGACGGTGCCCGGAAGCCGCGACAAGGCCGCGGGGTTCGCGGCGATCGCCGTCGCATCGTCGGTGGTCGCCAGACGCGTCCCGCCCATCGCGACGCTGCGCGCGCTGTAGGCCAGACTGACCTGGTCCATCGAACGATGCGAGAAGAAGCCGACCGATGACTGGGGATAGTACAGACCAAAGTAGTTGATGTCCGCCGGGATCGTGATCACTTGCCGTTGCTGCTGGGCAAGCGCTCCTGCGGGAGAACACAGGATCAACGCGGCGGCGATGAGAACCGAGAGACGACGCATCGAAGAACCTCCACACCCCGGAGAATGCATGCGATCAGGATCTTTCGGAGACGAGCATCCCCAAGACGATCGCGGCATAACCCCAGAACCCCACCCGCAGGCTCGTCTTGCTCTTGTCGCGGCGAACCTCTTCAATCGAATCAATCTGGCTCTTCGGAAGCGCCACGCGGTCGAGCGTCTCGACGGCGCCCAGCCGCGACTCCGCGATCCGGCTGCGCTCCGGACCCGCATACGCCACTTCCTCCTGCACGAGCCGCTCGTAGCGCGGGATCTCGACGTTCTGTAGATGCTCCCACTCGTCGTATCGCGTCCGCCGTTCCTGGTAGGCCGGAATCGCCTTCTCCACGTCGGCCGTTGACGCGACCTCGATCCCCGAAGCGCGGACGAGATTCGTGAGGTCGTTGACGTCGGCGCCGAGCCGGCTCTCGAGATCCGCGATCTCAGTCTTCAGTCTTTCCAGCTCCGCGTCGAGCGAAGCCACACCCGCTCGTGACTGGCCCGCCAGCGACATCCGCTGCGCCAGTTCGTTCATGGATTGCACCGTCACGGCGCCCTTCTCGTCCACCGCGACGCCCCAGCGGCCCGCCACGACGACCGCGTCCGCGTTCGCCGCGCGCCAGGCCTCCGCAGTGGCGTTCAAGCGATCGCTAGCCGCCATGTAACTCTTGGCGCTCTCTCTCATCGCGGCCCAGTGCGTGAAGGCCGCGGCCATCTGGAAGGAGTCGCGATAACGCGCCGCCTTCACGATCGGCGACATGTCGTCTCCGCGCTTGCGCTCCAGGGCGCGGACCTCGTCAATCTCCTTCTGCGCCTCGTCAATGACCGCCTGGGCCGCCACCTGCTTCTGCTTGTTGCGGCCGGCCTCCATGAGCGCCTGACGCCCCTTCTTCTTCTTCGCGTCGGCCTCCTCGGTCCTCGAATCGAGCCCCGCCCGGTAACTGTGCTCCGTGCGGACCATCTCCGTCTGCTCCGGCGTCATCCAGTCGAAGTGCGCGCGGAAAGAATCAACCTCGGCAGAAGCGACGCCGGCATTGGAGAGCAGGACGCGCTGTTCGTTGAGAAGTCCCACGGCATCCTGGTAGTCGAGGATCGTCTGAGCGAGGCGGTCGCGAAGCTCGATCACGCGGGCCTGATCGTCCTGCTCCGCGGCGCCGGCAGTCCCGAGCATCTCCATGCTCATGCGCGCCTTGTCCGCGCGCTCTTCGGTCGCCAGGAGAGCCTCGCGGTCCGACTGGATCGCCTTGCGCAAGCTGTCCATCTCGGCGCGAAGCGCGGCGATGCGCGCAGGAGGCGCGGGAACAGGGTTGGACGCGTCGGCGAGGCTGTCGCGACGGTTCTTGAGCCTGGCCAGCTTGGCGCGGCGAGCCTCGGGGCTGCGATTGCTGAGGAGCTGCGCATCCGCAAGGACGATGGTGTCACCAACCTGCGCCACGCGGGCAAGGTATTCCTTGCCTTCGGTGACGTATCGGACTTCGGAACCGGGTGAGATCCGGCCCCGGATGACGTCGTCGTTCTTGAACGTCATCACGACCCGCTGCTGCTGGCTGTACTGATCCTGAGGCACCGGAACCGTCGTCGAGCACCCGACGACCGACAGGCTCGCCAGCACCCCGAGCATGGTGTAGCGCGTGAACATCGTCCCCAATCCTCCCTACGAGCGGACAGCACGTGGCCGTCAAAAACGTAGCGCTCGAGACCCCCGGTCCCGAGCGGCTGTGCGCTCCCCCCGGCGCGGCACCCGCTTGCGGCGCAGTCGTTGAACCGCGCGAAATATATAGCCTCTACAGCAGGCGGGTCAAGCGGATTCCTGGCGGCCGGAGCCCCTGAAAAGGGCCGTCCGCGGCTGAGTTCTGCGCATCGGCGGCCGTCTGAGACCGGTGCTCGGGAATTCGGCCGTTGACACCGGGCGCAAAACTCCGGTAGGGTCATGCCGTTTGTGGGGTTGGGGGATTCCTGACGGGCGGTGCCTTCCGCGATCGGGTTTCTCGGATCTTCCATTTTCCACTGTGTGGATGGAGGTGCGGTGTGAAGTCCTGCTCCCGATGGGCGGCGGTGCTCGCGGTGTTCACGTCGTGGATGCTGGCAGGGTGCGAAGTGGACAAGGCGGCACAGCCCTGGCCTCATGCCGGGAAGCTCCCCGATCCCGGCGTCTCCACGATCCCCCTGGCCAACGGTTACTACAAGGGTCGCGCCGTGCAGTACTGGGATGCCGGGGCCGCCACTCCCGCGGTGTCCAATGTCTGCGTCCTCTACCGAAAAGGCAGCAACACCCCGATCCCCTTCGACCAGCAGTATCCGATCGTGGACGCCGTCGTCGGCGACGCAGCCTACAGCCCGTTCCGCCACGTCATCAAGGTCACGGTCCCGGCCTCGTACGTCGCCAACACCATGACCTCGATCGCTGATCTGGTGAACGCGCTCTATCTGGATCCGGCGCTGCCCGTCTTCACGTACACCGCGTGGGATGCGCCTTCCGTGGATGAGAACGCCACTCTCGACGGCAGCTCGGAAGCGCCGATGCCGGTCTGGTACGACGGCCGGATCGCGTTCGTCTTCCGGTTCGCGGACAACGATGTCCTCGTCAACCGGAACACCGGCGAGGTAGCAGTGTCCGAGATCATCGAGATCTCGCGCTCCGGCGAGCAGCTGGCCGGCAACACGATCTTCAGCGTCCGGAAGGGCGACCAAGGGTATTCGCCGCTTCGCCGCGAGACGATCGTCAGCGTGACTGAGGCGTATCCGGTCTCGGGTCCCGCGCCGTGGCAGTCCTTGACCGCCGCGGAGTTGAACATCGGCGCCTTTCTGGTGGAGAGGACCGAGACGGAGACCCTCGTGAACCACCCGATCAAGTCGGTCGGGACCTACACCCTTGTGGATGAGGACCGGGGACACGTGGATGACTCCGATCCCGCGCTTTACCCGGCCGGCGATATCCCCGAGCGACTCGCCTGGTACAACGGCACGCGCCGGTCGTATTTCGATCTCGGCACCGACTCGGGCGTGGCCTCCGAGGTCTGGGTGCTCTACCGCACGGGATTGGACACCCCGATCGAGGGCCAGAGCCCCATCGCCAATTCGGTCCCGGGCGATACCACGTACGGCGCCGCCCGGCGGGTCCATCGCGTCTATCTCGACCCGAGCGCCGGCTACACCCCGAACAGCATCAAGTCGTACGTGACGCTGCTCCAACTCGGCGCGACCGAGGAGGTGCGCCAGGTTTGGAACGCGCCGGCCGTGCACCGCGACGCTCGCGTTGACGGTCAGAGCCCGAGGACCGGCTGGGCGCGCGGGCAGTCCTTCGACTTCTTCCTCTTCGAGGAGGATGTGAATCTCGCCGAGGGCGGCTTCGGCGTGACGTTCATGCCGACCTTCGAGATTTACCGGCAGCGCGACAGCGCCGATCAAGAGGGGGAGTGGCAGGACTACAACAGCCTCGTCCCATCCGTTCCGGGCGGCGATTCGTACTCGGCCTTCCGCGACATGTCGCGCATCCTCGTCGCTCCGGCCTATCCGGATACCGCGTGGAGATCGTTCTTCGACGCCACGACGGATCCGGGGATTCCGACCGGCTACAAGGTCAGCACGTTTCCCGTGTCGGGGATCCAGAACCGTCCGATGCGGCAGTAGCGCAAACGCGGAGCCTATCGTAAAGCCCCCGGGAGCCGGCCTCCCGGGGGCTCGTTCTTTCGGCACGACCCGCTAGAAGCGCGTCACGCTCGTGAAGTGGAAGTCGCGCACCTTCATCGCCGGGACGACGATGGAATCCGCCCTCTCCGGCGCGCTCATCGCCTCCACCTTGTTCAGCATCTCGAGCGCGCTCTCGTTGAAACGGAAGTTCTTCAGCCCGCTGACGATCTTCCCGCCCTCGACGAGGAACGTGCCGTCGCGCGTCATGCCGGTGACGATGCACTTCATCGGATCCACCGTGCGGTTGTACCAGAAACGGGTCACGAGGATGCCCCGCTCGGTCGAGCGCACGAGATCCTCGACGCTCTGGGAGCCACCGTGGACGACCAACTCCGTGGGCCAGGCGCCCATGAGGTTCGGGGCCGGGAAGCCGTGCCCAGTCGGCTCCACGCCGTGCTTCGCCGCCGTACGCCGGTCGTAGACGAGCGACTTCAGGACGCCGTTTTCGACAAGCGCGATCTTCTTCTTCGGCACCCCTTCGCCGTCCCACGGGCGCGACATGTGCAGCGGATGAAACGCGTCGTCCTCGATCGTGATGTTCTCCCCGAAGAGCTTCTGACCGACCTTGCCGGTTGCGAAGCAGCGCTCTTCGTCCGCGGCCAGGGCGTTGAAGCCGTCGGTCCAGACAAGGAACCAAAGGAGATTCGCGACCGCTTCGGGTTCCAGGATGACCGTGTAAGCGCCGGGAGGCACCTCGCGCGGGTTCGCGCTGGCTTCCGCCTTCCACGTCGCGATGTCACCGAGGCGCGCGATGTCCAGCCGGCGCGCGTCATGATGGTTCGTGCCGACCCATCCGGAGGAGTCCTTGGCGATGATCGTCGCGCCGACCTCGGCGCGGGAGCACCGGTAGCAGGCGAAGTGGCCGCGCGAGTTCGCGAGCGCGAAGGCCGGCTTCTCGCCGTACTCGCCGAGGCTGCCCCAACCGGTGAGGTACTTCCCCGCTGCCGTGAGTCCGCGGGTCTCGGCGCGCGAGACGATCTTCCCCACCTCCGCCGCCCTCTGTTCGGCCGTCGTCGAGGCCGTCTCCTCGACGTACGCGTCGTTGTTCTCGGTCGCCGCCGGCCCGGGGACCGGCAGCATCCCGGCGTCCGGCTCGGAAACGCGCGCGATCGCCTTCGCGTCCTCGATCACGCGGACCAGAGAGTCGTGGTCGAGCTTGTTCGTGGACGCCCGCCCGGCGCGCTTCCCGAGCACCGTCCGCACCGTCAGGCTCACGTTCATCTCTTCCACGTTCTGGTGGATCGAGTTGTTCGCGAAGCGCGTGAGGGCTGAATGGCCGCCGCCCAGATACGCCTCGGTCTCGTCGGCGTCCGAGAGGCGGATCACCTCATCGAGAATCCGCCGGCACTCCTCGCTACTCCACATAGCCCACCCCCACCTTCACCTTTCGGAACCGCGCCGGCGCGGCTCCGTGACCGGTCGCCGCGATCTGCCCCGGCTCGCCTTTGCCGCAGTTGGCCGTGCCCCAGAGCACCCAGTGCTTGTCGTCGCAGATGGCGTCGCACGCGTTCCAGAACTCCGGCGTGATCCCCTGGTAAGTGCAATTCTTGAGCATGCGGGTGCGCTTGCCGTTCTTGATCTCCCAACCCAGTTCGGTCCCGAACTGGAAGTTGTACCGGAGCTGGTCAATGGACCAAGACCGGTTCGTCTCCATGTAGATGCCGTCCTCGGTGTCGGCGATCAGGTCGTCGAGCTTCCAGGTGCCGGGCATGAGGCTCACGTTGTTCATGCGGATGATCGGCGTCCGGTTCCAGCCGTCGGCGCGCATCGTGGCGCGCGAACGCTTCTCGCCGATCGCGGCCGCCGTCTCGCGCGAGGTCAGGTAGCCGACGAAGAGCCCATCCTTCACGATGTCCCAGCGCTGCGCCGGCACGCCTTCATCGTCGTATCCGAACGTGCCGCATCCCGCCGGCGAGAGCGAATCGGCGACGATGTGCACGATCGGCGAGCCGTACTGGAGCTTGCGGAGCTTCTCCACGGTGAGGAAACTCGTCCCGGCGTAGTTCGCCTCGGAGCCGAGAACGCGGTCCAGCTCGATCGGATGTCCGCACGATTCGTGCACCTGGAGCGCGAGCTGGTCGCCCGCCAAGATGATGTCCTTCTGTCCCGAGGGACACTGGTCCGCGGTCAGAAGCGCGACCGCCTCCTCGGCGATCCGCTTCGCGTTCTCCTTGAGCTTCCACTCCCGGATCAGCTCGTACCCCTTGTTCATCGTCTGACCCGCGCCGCCCGATGTCGGATAAGAGCGGACCTGCACATCGCTCTTGCCGACCGCCGTCGCAGAGTAGCCGACCGACGAGCGCAGGATCGTCTGCTCGATGTACGATCCTTCCGTCGAGGCGAAGTCCTGGATCTCGCGATTGAACGCCATCGAGCCCTCCGCGATCTTGACGCCGGAAACCGAGCGCAGGACGGCGTCAACTTCGAGCAGAAGCCCGATCTTCTCATCCAGCGGCACCGCGAACGGATCCACCTCGAACGGAGTGGACCAGCGATCCACGTGCGGCGGCTCCGGCGCGATCTCCATCGGACGGCGCTGCACGCGGGCGCTCGCCTTCGCGATCTTCACCGCTTCGGCGGCGACGCGCGCGATCTCCTCCTTCGTCACCTTCTGGCTCGAGCTGAAACCCCACGCGCCGTCGGCGACGACTCGGATGCCGAAACCCATGTCCTCGGTGCGGTCCACGCCGGCGACCTGTCCGTTCTTCGTGCGAAGCTGCTCGTCACGGATTCGCAGGATGCGGATGTCGGCGTAGAGGGCTCCACGCTGCCGAGCCGTGTCCAGCGCGAGCATGGCAAGATCCTTCACGACCTCACTCCTTTCCTACCGGCGCCCCTTCGCCCATCAAGTTCTCCCACAGCACCCAGAGCGGGGGTGATCCCCACCCGAGGAGCGCCTCGTTGAACTCCTTCCGGCTGAACGCGTCTCCACGCTTCTCGCGGTAAGCGGCTTCGAGGGCGACGATCCCCTGATAGCCGCCGAAGTACGTGGAGAGCTGTACGGCGCCCAGCCGGGCGCGCGTCCACTTCCCGCGAGCCTCGGATTCCTCCTGGTATGCCCCCTTCACGAGAAGATCCATCGCCTGCTTCTCGCTGATCCCCATGACGTGAATCCGGTAGTCGAGGATCGCGTTCGCCACCGTGCGCAGGTAGAGCTTGAGCTGCTGGAGCCGAAGCCGCGGGTCGCCGCCCCCGTAGCCGGCGTCGAGCGTCATCCGCTCGCAGTAGACGGCCCATCCTTCGATCATCGGCCCGTTGCCGAAGAGCGAGCGCACGACCGACGGATGACGGTTCGCCTTCACGAGCTGAACGTAGTGGCCCGGCACCGCCTCGTGGATCGAGAGCATGCGGAGCATCGCGAGGTTGTACTCTCGAAGGTACGAATCGGTCTGCTGAGGCAGCCAGTCCGCCGGCACCGGCGCCACGTAGAAGAAGGAGCGCTGGGCGCGATCGAGCGGCCCCGGCGCATCCAGCCCCGCAACGGCCACGCCTTGCGAGAAGGCCGGCGTCCACTCCACGGCCAACGGCGGCAGATCGCTCAGGTCGAGGAGGTCCGCGCCGCGCACGAACGCGAGCAGGCTGTCCACGTCGCCGCGGCAGGCATCGAGCAGATTCTCCGGCGATGTGCGGTCGGCGGCGATTGCGAGGAAGACCTCTCGGATGATCGCCTGGCGCACCGTCTCGGTCTCCCTCCCGTGCACGTGCGAGGGATAGATCTCGCCGTGAAGCCCGTTCGCGAGACGGCTGATCTCATCGCGCACGCGGCCGAACTCCTCCATCGCCTGCCCGTAGAGCGCGTCGGCGTCCACGGTGTCGCAGAAGGCGAGCTGCAGCTTCCGCTTGAAGAGCCTCTCCCCGAGCCGGAACTCCCCGTGGGAGCGAAGCCCGAGTTCATCGTCGAGGAAGGCCTGATAGTCGTAGAGCGCGATGGCGGCATCCGCCGAGGCCTGCTGCGCCTCTGCCGCCAGATCGGGCGGGGCGTCGGCGAGGAAGACGCCGATGTCCTTCTCGAAGAACTGGATCGCGCCCTGGTTCTGGCGCTTCGCCGTTTCCGTGCGAACGAGCGAAGGGTTCAGGAGATTCGCCTTGCCGGCCTGGAGGAACGCCGGGATGGCGTGCATCCGCGCGATGGCGGCGCGGAGCCGATCCGGATACGGCGCGAAATCACGGGAGAGGAGCGAGCGCACGCCGCCGCCGGCAACCCTCGCATAGAGAAGCGGGTTCGTCTCCCAGACGCGGAGCGTGTCGAGGTCGAAGATCCGCCGCTCGATCTCGTTCAGGAGGATAGCGCGGTCCTGTTGATCGTCGCGCGAGAGCGAGGCCGGAGCGATCGCCTTGAGCCGCCCGCGGAAGGAGCCGAGCGCGGCGATCTCGGCCTGCACGGCCTTGTACGAGTAATCGGGCAGCCGGTCATCAAAGCGATGATCGCCGGCCTCGGTCGCTTCGATCGGCTCGGCGGCGAAGTAGTGATCGAGATACTCGCGCGTGAGCCGCTCGAAAGCGGTCTGCTTCACCGCGGGTCGGTCTGCGGCCGTCATGAAGACCGCCGAAACGATGAGGACGAGGGCGAGAAGAAACGCTCTTCCCGCCCGAAGCAAGGGTGACGGCAAGTCAACTCCTCCTCCGAAGCACGCGAGGGATCGTAACATCCCGCCCCGCGCGGCGACAAGTGCGGCGCGGACGCATGCTAGACTGCCGGCGGCGCGCGATGCGCCGGGGGGTTTCCTTGAGCGAGCGCGTCGAAAACGGACCGCGTGAGGCGGTTGCCGGGCCGGTTGGGTCAAACGGAGAAGCGGCACCGCTGCCGCCGCATTTCCGCCGGAACTTCACGCTCGCCGTGGTGAACGGCGTCATCTACAGCGGCGCCGACGCGTGCATGGACCCCAATACCGTCCTGCCGCTCTTTCTCTCGCGCCTGACGAATTCGCAC
Source organism: Candidatus Eiseniibacteriota bacterium (assembly GCA_020052115.1). GTDB lineage: Bacteria > Eisenbacteria > RBG-16-71-46 > JAGVPR01 > JAGVPR01 > JAGVPR01. Next base: position 1,272 of record JAGVPR010000283.1, on the reverse strand, counting down.
GCCCTGATCGGCCTCGGCTCCTCGCTCGCCTCGGTCGGCTGGTTCTCGCCGCAGCTCGTCATGTCGAACGTGGTCGAGGGCCGCGCGTACAAGCTCCCCGTCTACCGCTTCGCCGCGGTGATCCGCGTCGCCTCGCTGGCCGCGCTCGCGGCACTCATCCCCTGGCTCGCGGCGAAACATCCGGCCGAACTCTTGGCCGCGTTCTTCGTCCTCTTCGGGATGTACGCCCTCGGCGGCGGATTCGCCGGCGTCTCGTTCATGGACGTCGTGGCGAAGACGGTGCCGCCGTCGCGGCGCGGATACCTGTGGAGCCTGCGCCTGGGGATCGGCGGACTCCTCGCGGTGGCGACCGGCTGGGCCGTCAGGCGCATCATCGCGGGGAACCCGTTTCCCTCGAACTTCGCCGTCATCTTCGGCTGTGCGTCGGGCTTCGTGCTCGTCTCGCTCGCGTCCTTCTCGTTCTGCATCGAGCCGCCCGACACAATCGTCGGACGGCGCCCGTCGCTTCCCGATCACGTCAAGGATGCGTTTCGCGTGCTCCGCGAGGACAAGCACTTCCGCCGCCTCTTCCGCGCGCGGATGCTCTTCGGCCTCTGGGCCATGTCGTCCCCTTTCTACGCGCTCTTCGCGATGCAGAAGCTCGGGTTCGCGCCGCGCACGGCGGGCACGTTCCTCATCGCGCAAACACTGGGGGCGATCTTCTCGAACATCCTCTGGGGCCGCATGAGCGCCGATCGCGGCGACGCCCTCGTGCTGCGCCGCGCTTCGTTCCTCGCGGTCGCAGCGCCTCTCATGGCAATCGCGGTGGCGGTGCTCCGTCGCGCGGCGCCGGAGATCCCGCTCGCGCTGCCGCTTCTCCTCGGCACATTCTTCCTCGTGGGCGCCGTCACGAGCGGCGTCGGGGTCGGCTACCCGAATCTGCTGCTCGGGATCGCGCCCGAGGGAAGGCGGACGGCTTACATAGGCTTCATGAACTCCTTCATCGCTCCGATCCTGATCCTGCCGACGGTCGGCGGGCTTCTGGTGGACACGGCGGGCTTCGTCGTGGTTTTCTCGGCCTCGACCGTCTTTGCTTTGGCGGCGATGGGGTCCGTGCGAAAGCTCGGCGGGAGACGATGAAGATCCTCCACCTCAACACCGAATCCACGTGGCGCGGCGGGGAGAGGCAGACCCTGCTCCTGGCCGAGGGGCTTGCGCGCGCGATCCGGCGAGCCAGAAAGAGCTGCTGGACGCGCTCGGCGGGCCGGCGCACTGCGTGCTTTCGGACATGGC
>JAGVPR010000268.1 GCA_020052115.1 Candidatus Eiseniibacteriota bacterium | reverse complement strand
GGTCTCGGGGCGGGCGCGGCTGGCGACGAAGGGAGCGCCTCTCGTGTTCCTGCGCCAAGGAATCCGCTACCGGATCCTCGACGTCATCTCGAATCCGAACATCGCTTACATCCTGCTCATCCTCGGGTTCTACGGGCTGTTCTTCGAGCTTTCGAATCCGGGCTCGATCCTCCCGGGGGTCGTCGGCGGGATCTGCATCATCCTCGCGTTCTACGCGCTCCGGACTCTGCCGGTCAACGCCGCGGGGTTGGCGCTCATCGTGCTCGCGCTCATCCTGTTCCTGGCGGAGATCAAGGTGACGAGCCACGGGCTGCTTACTGTGGGAGGGGTGGTTTCAATGATTCTCGGCTCGATGATGCTCATTGACAGCCCGCTCCCGTTCCTGCGCATCTCCTGGGTCGTGATCGTGACCGCCGTGGCGCTCACAGTGCTGTTCTTCCTCTTCGCCGTGACGATGGGGATACGCGCCCAGAGACGCCGCCCCACGACCGGGCGGGAGGGGTTGGTGGGCCTGACCGGCACGGCGCTCACGGCGCTGTCGCCCAGGGGGACCGTGCTGCTGCACGGGGAGTACTGGCAGGCGGAGAGCGAGGCGCCGGTGGCCGCAGGGGAGTTGATTCGAGTGACGGCTGTGGAAGGGCTCTTGTGTCGCGTGACGCGCGTCTGAAGCGCGCCTGGTGCGGGAGGAGGACTCCATGACGCAGTTCCCGATCCTCGGAATCGTGATCATTTTCCTCGTGATGCTTTTCTCGGCTTCCGTGAAGGTCCTTCGCGAGTACGAGCGCGGTGTGGTCTTCCGGCTGGGACGCCTCGTCGGGTCGCGGGGCCCGGGGCTGTTCCTGCTGATCCCTGTTGTGGACCGCATGATCAAGGTGAGCCTCAGGCTCATCGCGCTGGAGGTGCCGCCGCAGGATGTGATCACGAAGGACAACGTCTCGGTGAAGGTGAACGCCGTGGTGTACTTCCGTGTCGTGGATCCCGACAAGGCGATCGTGGAGGTGCAGGAGTATCTCTATGCGACCTCTCAGCTCGCTCAGACCACGCTGCGGAGCGTGCTCGGCGGATCGGAACTCGATGACCTGCTCTCCGAACGCGAGAAGATCAACATGAGTCTTCAGGAGATCCTCGACCGGCACACCGGTCCGTGGGGGATCAAGGTGTCGAATGTCGAGGTCAAGCAGGTGGACCTGCCCCAGGAGATGCAGCGCGCGATTGCCCGCCAGGCCGAAGCCGAGCGCGAGCGGCGCGCCAAGATCATCGCTGCCGAAGGGGAGTTCCAGGCCTCGCAGCGGCTCTCAGAGGCCGCGGAGGTGATCAGCCGCCACCCGATCGCACTCCAGCTTCGGTATCTTCAGACGCTCTCGGAGATCGCCTCGGAGAACAATTCGACGACGCTCTTCCCGATCCCAATTGATCTCTTCCGGCCGTTTCTCGAGATGAAGGGGTCGGGGAGGCAGACGTAGGTGATGGAGCGATTCCCTCAGGAGGGCCGGGGACCGGCCGAGGGCGGCTCCCCGGCCGCGCACGGGCGCATCCGCGTTCTGTCCGAGGATGTCGTGGCGCGGATCGCGGCGGGCGAGATGATCGAGCGCCCTTCCTCTGTCGTGAAGGAACTCGTCGAGAACGCGATAGACGCCGGCAGCACGCGGATCTCCGTGCAGGTGACGGGGGCCGTGGATCGCGAGGTCCGGGTCGCCGACAACGGCTGCGGGATGAGCCGCGAGGACGCGGCCCTCTGCCTCGTGCGGCACGCGACGAGCAAGATCCAGTCGGCGGGGGATCTCTTCGACGTGACGACCCTCGGCTTTCGAGGCGAGGCGTTGACGTCGGTGAGCGACGTCTCCCGCTTCGTGCTGACGACGCGACGTCGCGAGGATCTCGAGGGCACCCTTGTCGAGATCCACGGCGGCGAGCAGATCCGCTTCGAGGCGGCCGGGCGCGCTCCGGGCACCACGGTCGAAGTCAGCGACCTGTTCTTCAACGTTCCGGTGCGGCGGAAGTTCCTGCGCTCGCCGGCGACCGAGATCCGGCTCGTCACGAGGCTCGTCTCCAGCTATGCGCTCGTGTATCCACAGATCCACTTCGTCCTCGCCGTGGACGGACGCGAGCTTCTGAATCTCCCGGTGTGCGATTCGACGCTCGAACGGCTCGCCGCGATCTACGGCACGCAGGCGTCCGAGCGCCACGTGGCGGTCGAGTACGAGGACCGCGCTTTGGAACTGCGGGGTCTTCTCGGCGCGCCGGAGATCGCGCGCGGCACCCGGGAAGGACAGCTGTTCTTCGTGAACCGCCGGTGGATCTCGAGCCCGGTGCTGGGCCAGGCGCTCCGCACGGGCTACGGCGATCTGCTGCCGCACGACCGGCACCCCGCGGCCGTCCTTCTGCTCTCCTTGCGGCCTGGCTCGGTGGATGTGAACGTGCACCCGACGAAGAAGGAGGTGCGGTTCGAGCGGGAGCGCGAGGTCTTCGACGGGATCGCGCGCGCGGTGCGCGGCGCCCTGAAGGGGCACGTTCCCGCTTTCGGCGCGCCGGCCAGGATGGGTCCGCGGGCGGGAT
>JAGVPR010000075.1 GCA_020052115.1 Candidatus Eiseniibacteriota bacterium | reverse complement strand
CTCGCCGAGGGCGCGCATCGCCCCGCCCGGCGGTCCGACGAAGACAAGGCCGGCCTTCTCGCACGCGTCGGCGAACGCGTCGTTCTCCGCGAGGAAGCCGTAACCGGGATGGACTGAATCGGCGCCGGCCCGCCGCGCAACGTCGAGGAGCTTGTCTATGCGGAGATACGACTCGCTCGAGGGCGCAGGGCCGATCGGATACGCCTCGTCGGCCATGCGGACGTGCAGAGACGCGCGGTCCACTTCGGAAAAGACGGCCACCGTGCGGATTCCGCGGGCGCGCGCGCCGCGGATGACGCGCACGGCGATTTCGCCGCGATTCGCGATGAGGAGTTTCTTGAGTGGTCTCATGCGGTCAGAGCGGGATGTTCCCGTGCTTTCGCGCCGGGTTCTCCTGTCGCTTGTTCTCGAGCATCCGGAGCGCGGCGATCAGCCGCGGGCGCGTCTCCGCCGGCTCGATGACGTCATCGAGGTAGCCCATCTCGGCCGCGATGAACGGATTCGCGAACTTCGCGTTGTACTCGGCCACGAGTTCGGCGCGCTTCGCCGCGGGATTCGCGGCTTCGGCGATCTCCTTCCGGAAGATGACGTTCACGGCGCCCTCGGGACCCATGACGGCGATCTCGGCTCCCGGCCAGGCCACGTTGTAGTCGCCGCGGATGTGCTTGCTCGACATGACGTCGTACGCGCCGCCGTAGGCCTTTCGCACGATGACGGTGAGCTTGGGAACCGTCGCCTCGCAGTAAGCGTATAGAAGCTTCGCCCCGTTTCGGATGATGCCGCCCCATTCCTGCGCCGTCCCCGGGAGGAACCCCGGCACGTCCTCGAACGTGATGATCGGGATGTTGAACGCGTCGCAGAAGCGGACGAAACGGGCCCCCTTCACCGAGGAGTTGATGTCGAGCACGCCCGCGAGCATGCTCGGCTGGTTGCCGACGATCCCGACCGCGCGGCCGTCCATCCGCGCGAATCCGGTGATGATGTTCATCGCGAAGTGCGGGTGGATCTCGAAGAACTCCCCCCGGTCAACGACCAAGCGCACGACCTCCTTCATGTCGTAGGGCTTGTTCGGCTCCGGCGGCACGATCTGGGCGAGGCGCGGATCCATGCGGTTCGGATCATCGCCGGACTCGACGCGCGGCGCGTCCTCCGTGTTGTTCTGAGGGAGGTAGGAGAGGAGCTTGCGAACGAGCTGCAGGCAATCCCGGTCGTCGCGCGCCATGAGGTGCGCCACGCCGCTCTTCGTGGAGTGGGTCTTCGCCCCGCCCAGCTCCTCGAAGGTCACCTCCTCCTGCGTGACGGACTTCACGACGTCCGGGCCCGTGACGAACATCTGGCTCGTCCCGTCCACCATGATCGTGAAGTCGGTGATGGCGGGGGAGTAGACGGCGCCGCCGGCGCAGGGGCCGAGGATCGCGGAGATCTGCGGGACCACGCCCGAGGCGAGCGTGTTCCTGAGGAAGATATCGGCATAGCCGCCCAGGCTCGCGACCCCCTCCTGGATGCGCGCTCCGCCGGAGTCGTTCAAGCCGATGACGGGCGCGCCGTTTTGAAGCGCCAGATCCATCACGTTGCAGATCTTTCGCGCGTTCGACTCCGAGAGCGTGCCGCCGAAGACGGTGAAGTCCTGCGCGAAGAGATAGACGGGCCGCCCGTCAATCCGGCCGAAGCCGCAGACCACGCCGTCGCCCGTGATCTTCCGTTCCAGCATCCCGAAGTCGGGGCAGCGATGCGTGACGAAGACACCCAGTTCCTCGAAGCTGCCGGGATCCAGGAGTAGCTCGATTCGCTCGCGAGCGGTGAGCCGGCCGGAGGCGTGGATCTTCTTGATGCGCTCCTCGCCCCCGCCCAGGCGGGCCTCCTCGCGGCGGCGGCGCAGGTCGCTGATCCGCTTGCTGATGGCGGGTCTCCTTCGTGGAAGGGTTCAGATGTGCGCGGGCGTCCCTGGTACGGGCGCCGCGTCCGGCCTCACCTCGACGCGCCTTCGAATGCTACGGAGCCGGCCCGAGGCCGTCAACGCCGCAACGTGGTCATCGTCTCGGCGACCCAGCGCGAGCGCTCCGCGGCTCTCCGGACCCGATTCGCCGGGAGCCGGTTCGCGGCCTGCCCGGCGTTCGAGCAGCTCGTCCCCATGTTGTCTCACAGAAACAGGTTACATCCTGTAACTTCGAGTGTTTCGTAAAGCGCGAACGGCTCGACTGCCCGGACCGCGGACTCCCGCGTGCTGGAAGATCAATCGCCGTCGCGATATCCTCGCCGGGTGTGTTCCCGAGGTGAGGTGGTGGGGAAGAGTGGGTCGGATCGCCACAACGGGCCGCGGATCGGCGGCCGCCGGCGCGATGGAGCGACCCCATGCAAGGAGCCTGGGATGACGAAGACCAAGGACTTCATCGAAATCGAAAGCCGCTACGGCGCGCACAACTACCATCCGCTCGACATCGTCGTCAAGAAAGCCGAGGGCGTCTGGGTGGAGGACGTCGAGGGGAAGCGCTATCTCGATTTCCTCGCGGCGTACTCCGCGGTGAACCAGGGGCATTGCCACCCGCGCCTTCTGAGCGTCTTCCGCCGCCAAGCCGCGCGCGTGACGCTCACGAGCCGCGCTTTCCGAAACGACCAGCTCCCGCTCCTCTGCAAGGAGCTCTCGGAGCTGTCGGGCTTCGCGAAGGTGCTGCCGATGAACTCGGGCGCCGAGGCGGTCGAGACCGGCATCAAGGCGGCGCGCAAGTGGGGCTACGAGAAGAAGAGGATCCCGAAGGACCGCGCGGAGATCATCGCGTGTGCCGACAACTTCCATGGACGCACGACGACGATCGTCGGCTTCTCGACCGAGAAGCAGTACCAGGACGGCTTCGGGCCGTTCACGCCCGGCTTCAAGATCATCCCGTTCGGCGATGCGGACGCGCTGGCCGGGGCGATCACGCCGAACACGTGCGCGTTCCTCGTCGAGCCGATTCAGGGCGAAGCGGGGATCAAGGTACCGCCCGCGGGCTTTCTGAAGCGCGCCCAGAAGATCTGCCGCGAAAACCGCGTGCTGCTCGTCGTGGACGAGATCCAGTCGGGTCTCGGGCGCACCGGCAAGATGTTCGCACATGAGTGGGACGGCGTGAAGCCGGATGCGATGATCGTCGGCAAGGCGCTCTCCGGCGGCTTCTACCCGGTCTCCGCGTTCCTCGCGAACGATGATGTCATGAGCGTCTTTCGCCCGGGCGATCATGGTTCCACGTTCGGCGGCAACCCGCTGGGTGCGGCGGTCGCGCGAGAGGCGCTCCGCGTCATCGTCGAGGAGAAGCTCGTCGAGAACAGCGCGAAGCTCGGGCCCTGGTTCATGGAGCAGCTCGGAAAGATCAAGAGCCCGAGCATCGTCACGGTGCGCGGCAAGGGGCTCTGGATCGGGCTCGTGCTGAACAAGCCGGCGCGTCCATACTGCGAGGCGCTCAAGGACGAGGGGCTCCTCTGCAAGGAGACGCACGAGAACGTGATCCGGTTCGCTCCGCCCTTGATCATCACGAAGCGGGATCTGTCGTGGGCCCTCCGGCGTGTGGAGAAGGTGTTCAAGAAGCTAGATTCGTAGCGGCGGCGTCTCGCTCGCCCTCTCGTAGCGATGAAGCGCCGCGGGCGAGCGCAAACCGGGTGGTGTTGCGTGAGCCTGACGGCCGAGCATCCATCGAGAGTCGTAGCCGTCCGCTTGTTCCTGCTTGCCGCCGCCGCCGCTCTTCTCGCCGTCCAGTGCGCGACGACGCTCCACTCCATTGTGCTCAAGGGGCGCCCCCAGCTGCTCCTTGGCGCGGCGGCGCGTCGTGGAACGAGCGGTATGGATTGGGGGCCCGGGTTCGTCTGGGAGGACCTCTCGCGGATCCGTACCCAGGGCGGGCTTCTCTTCGTGGCGGTGGACTCGGCGGGAACCCTCGGCCTCGCGGGAATGCGTGCCGGGGATCGGATCGAGGAGATCCGGGGCCGCCGTCTCCGCGACCATCCCGGCGACTACGCGAGGCTCCAGAAGTACGGGACCCCCGGCGACTCCGCGCACATCGCGTGGATCCGGGAGAGCGAGACATTCCGGGGCGTCGCGGTGCTGCAGCCGAACAGGTTGACGCGTTCCCGCGTCCTGGTCGAAAACAGGAACATGACCCCCGTGAGCCTGGCGACGATGGCCTGGATCTCGCAGGGTCCGCCCTTCCTCACAGCCCTGTTGGGCCTCGTCGCGGGGATCCTCGTGGGGCTGATGCGGCGACGGAATACCACGGCCCACGCCTTCGCGCTGCTTCTCCTGTGCTTTGGGATCGTGCAGACACCCCCCGAGGGCGCCGGGGCAATCGCGACATGGCCTCTTTGGCTCACGACGGTCGCCATCGCTGCTTCTGTGGTGCCATACGCTGCGATCGGAGTCTTGATGGCCAGGGTTCTCGCGACGTTTCCGTATCGCTCGCGTCTCGGTTCGATCGTCCTGCGATGGCAGTGGCTCATCCTCATTCCTTACGCCTGCTGGGCGATCGGAGAGCAGGCTGCCTCGCTCGCCGCCATCCATCCGCGGCTCCAGAGCACCGCTGAGGCGCTCGCGTTTCTCCGTGCGGGGAGCCGATGGGGATTCCTCAGCGCCGTGATCGTGGTCGCGTCGCTCCTCGTGGCGCAGCGCATCGAGATGCGCTCGCGTCCCCAAACGAGGCTCAGGATCATCGAGGCGGGGTTGGTGCTGTGGATCGCGGGCGGGCTCTTGTACTGCGCCGCGGGTTGGTCCCAGGAGTTGCCTATCCACTCGGCCGTCGCTCGATGGATCCTCTTCAACGCCGCATGGTTCTGTTCCACGATCTTGCTGCTCGCCGGCGGCATCGTCATGGTGTATGGCGTTCTGGCTCGACGCGTCTTCGGCCTCCAATTCGCGATCCGACGAGGCCTCCAGCACCTCCTCCTCTCGCGTGGTGTGCTCGCCTTCGAGGCGTTCCTCTTCTTCCTTGTCCTGATGGCGGTGCTTCGCGGCAGCGGCGCGCGCGTGGCCGAATCGGTGCCCCTCGTCGGTGGGATCGCAGCGAGCACGACGGCGCTCGGGATCATCGGCCTCCGGCGGGTGAACCGGCCGCTCATGAGCGCCATCGACCGGAGGTTCTTCACGGAGTCGTACGACGTTCGGCGCGTGCTCGGCGGCCTCGGCCACGAGATCGCGAACCTCACGGCGCCCGACGTCTTGATGGATCGCGTGAGCGCAGTGGTGCTGGCGACGCTTCATCCGGCGCGACTGGCGTTCCTGCTCCATTCCGGTGATGGATCGTTGGAGGTCCGGCGCGTGGAGGAGCATCCGCGGCCTGCTCAAGGCGCCTGGGCGCAGGGCGCATCCGGCCTCGACGTGCAGACGATCGTCGCGGAGCCGCTCACGAAGATCGCTCCCGAGGACAGGTGGCTGGACATCGCACCTTCGAACGCCGCGACGGAAGAGACGGAGCAGCCGGCAGCGGCTCCTTTCGAACTCCTGGTCCCGCTTCGCGCGGGGGGTGAACTGCTCGGCGCCATGGCGTTCGGGCCTAAGCTCTCCGAGGAACCGTACAGCCGTGAGGACAAGGATCTGCTCTCGGCGCTCGCGTCACAAGCAGCCCTGGTCCTGAAGAACGCCGAGCTGCTGGAGGTGGCGCGGCGGGAGGCGCAGCAGACGCGGGACATCGAGATCGCGCGCCGGGTGCAACAGAGTCTCTTTCCGAGAAACCTGCCGCAGGTGCCGGGCTGGGAGTTCGCGGGCCTCTGCCGCCCGGCCCGCGCGGTAGGAGGGGACTACTACGACGTGTTCGAGGTGGGTCAGGGGCAGATCGCCGTGGCGCTTGGAGATGTTTCGGGCAAGGGGCTGGGGGCGTCGCTTCTCATGGCGAACCTGCACGCGCTGATGAGGAGCCGGCTGCCGCATCGCATCGGCGATCTGTCAACCCTGATGTCGGAGCTGAACGAGGAGCTTGTGATCTCGACGCCGGGGTCAATGTTCGTCACGCTTTTCGTCGGGGTGGTGGATACGGCGAGCGGGGTGCTTCGCTACGCGAACGCGGGGCATCCGCCGCCGATGCTCGTGCGCGCGGGGCGCGAGTCACCGGTCGCGATGACCGAAGCTGGGATGATGGCGGGGATGATCTCGGGGGCGACGTTTCCTGCGGCCGAGGCGGTCGTCGCCTCCGGCGAGTCCGTCGTGATATACAGTGATGGCGTGACTGAGGCGATGGACGGTGAGGGCGGGATGTTCGATGAGGAGGGGCTCGTTTCGGCGCTCGGCATGGATTGCGGAGCCTCCGCCGAGTCGCTGTTGACCCGGGTTCTGGATGCGGTGGACGGTTTCGTCGCCGGCGCCGAACAGGCCGACGACATCTCACTCGTCGTCGTCAGACGAACGGGTCCTCAGTCCGGCTGACGCCGGACTGCTGAATGGGGGCTGGGATGTGCTGGTCCAGGAAGTTGTTTGGATGCGGGCGCGGAGCGCTCCAACTGGCGTTGGCTGCATGTTTGATCTGTCTAGCCGCGGCGTGCGGCGACGACGACAAGCCGACGAAGCCCAAGGTCGTGGATCTACCGGTGGTTTCCCAGCAACAGGCGGGCATTTGGTCCCTCAGCTCCCTCGTCCGGGATTGCCATACGAATGTGGTCTTCGATCAGACGGTGTTGATTGACACTCTCCAGGCGGGAGAGACGTGGTTCGAACTTCAAGACTTGGACTGTGAGGCCACCCTGTCCGGCGACAAGTACCGGGTTGTCTGCAGCAGCGAGGAGGAGGCCGGCGAAGGATGCACGGTCACGCTGCACATTGACTTCTCCTTCACCCTGACGGCGGCATCGTGCTCGATGAACGGCACGGAGAGTATCTCCGCCACCCCCACGGGGTGCATCGGTTCCGCGGACAGGTGTTTCCGGGTGGCGGTGCTGGGCACGCGGACTTCAGGGCTCCCTTGAGCGATTCCGGCTTCGGCACATAGAGAGAGGCGACTGCGCTCCCGTCGCTCTAAGGCCATGCCCGAGTCCGGGTTCGCCGATCCGGCTCCATCGTGATATAATCAACTCTGCTCGCAGCCGAATCATCCCCCGATACGGCAACTTGGCCTTTGGATGCGAGGATCCCCATGCCCTGGATCATGTTCAGAGCCCGCCGCCTCCCACGTCTCTCTATCGTCTCCGGCGCGATTTCGGCGATTCTCCTTCTGGTCGCATGGATCGCTTTCGCAGCGCCCTCGGTTTTCGCAGCACCCGGTGATCCGGCGCGGTCGCGCCTCGTGCCGGCATCGAAGCTCTATGACCTGCGCCCCTCGCTCACGCGAAGCGACCGCGTCGTCGTGAAATTCGCCGAGGGAAGCGCGGTGCGGCTGCGCGGCGGGGCGCTCGTGAGCGCGCGGCCCGATGCGGACCT
>JAGVPR010000068.1 GCA_020052115.1 Candidatus Eiseniibacteriota bacterium | reverse complement strand
GGGACGCGTGTCCTCCTGCCGCGCGCCGAGGTCGCTCGAGATGCGCTTCCGGAGGCGCTCCGCCTCGCGGGCGCCGATGTGGTCATCGCTCCCTGCTACCGGACAGTCGTGGACGGCAGCGGCGCCGATGCGGCCAGGGACGCCCTGTCACGCGGTGAGGTGGATGCGGTGACGTTCACGTCGTCGTCCACGGTGAGGAATTTCATCGAGGCGCTGGGCGGCGGCTTCGCGCAGGCGCTTCCGTGGGGGGACGCCGTCGTGGCGGCATCCATCGGCCCGATCACTTCCGAGACCGCGCGCGAGATGGGGATACCGATCGGCGTCGAAGCCTCGCGCTACACGATCGAAGGGCTCGTCGAGGCTTTGAGCGCGCACTTCGGCCTCGAGAAGGAGTAGGAGGGACCATGGGATTCCCGGTCGAGAGGCCGCGACGGCTCAGGCGAAGCGAAGGGCTGCGCCGCCTCGTGCGTGAGACGCGGCTTTCGGTCTCGGATTTCGTCTATCCGATGTTCGTCGTGCCCGGCAGCGGCGTGGCCGAGGAGATCGGCTCGATGCCGGGGCAGTTCCGTTACTCCGTGGACCGCTTGATCGAGGCAGCGAAACGGGTCGAGGATGCCGGGGTTCCGGCCGTGCTGCTCTTCGGGATCCCCGAAAAGAAGGATCCGGCGGGCTCAGAGGCGTACGCGCCCGCTGGAGCGGTGCAGCGCGCGACGGCGGCGCTCAAGGAGAAGACGAAGCTCCTCGTGATCACCGATGTCTGTCTCTGCGAGTACACGAGCCACGGTCATTGCGGCGTCGTCGAAGGCGGCCGCGTCCTGAACGACCCGACGCTCGAAATCCTCGCGCGCGCGGCGGTCTCGCACGCTCGAGCGGGCGCCGACGTCGTCGCCCCCTCCGATATGATGGACGGTCGCGTGGGCGCCATCCGGAGCGGGCTCGACGAGGCGGGCTTCGAGGAGACGGCGATCCTCTCGTACGCCGCGAAATACGCCTCGGCCTTCTACGGGCCGTTCCGCGAGGCGGCGGAATCCACGCCGCAGTTCGGCGACCGGCAGGGCTACCAGATGGATCCCGCGAACGCGCAGGAAGCCCTCCGCGAGATGGCTCTCGATGTGGCCGAAGGCGCCGACATGTTGATGGTGAAGCCCGCTCTGGCGTACCTGGATGTGATCCGCCGTGCGAAGGAGACGTTCCATCTCCCGGTGGCGGCGTACAACGTGAGCGGGGAGTGTTCGATGATCGCCGCCGCGGCGCGCATGGGCTGGATTGACGGCCGGCGCGCGACGCTCGAGGTGCTCACGGCGATCAAGAGGGCGGGGGCCGACATCATCATCACGTACGCGGCGGTGGAAGCCGCGGGGTGGCTGGCGGAGCGGTAGGGCCTGGCGGGTGCTATAATCGCCGCGTTCGCGAAATGCCGTCGGCGATTCAGCAGGTCCCGGCACCGTTTGGTTTGATTGAGGAGCCCGAATGCTCGATCCGAAGTTCATCCGCGCGCATCCGGAGAAGGTGCGCGACGCGCTCCGCCTGAAGGGGCAGCAGGCCGATCTGGACGGCTGGCTCGCGCTGGATGCGCGACGCCGCGATCTCCTGCAGGAACTCGAGACGTTGCGCTTCAGGCAGAACACGGCATCCCAGGAGATCGCCCGTCTGAAGCGCGAGAAGCAGGATGCCGCAGCCCTCATCGAGGAGATGCGCTCGGTCTCCGACCGCATCAAGGCGTTCGAGGCCGATCTGCGCGACATCGAGGAGAAGGCGGAGGCCATCCTCATCTGGATCCCGAACGTGCCGCATCCCTCGGTGCCCGCGGGAGGACCGGAGAACAACGTCGAGGTTCGCCGCTGGGGAACGCCGCCCGATGCGTCGTACAAGCCGCTGGCGCACTGGGAGATCGGTGAGGCGCTCGGCATCCTCGATTTCAAAGCCGCCTCGAAGATCTCCGGCTCGAACTTCTCGATGACGCGCGGCATCGGCGCACGCCTGGAACGGGCGCTCGTCAACTTCATGCTCGACCTGCACACGAAGCGCCACGGCTACACGGAGGTCTCCGTTCCCTACCTCGTCCGGCGCGAGAGCGCCTACGGCACGGGGCAGCTTCCGAAGCTCGAAGAGGACATGTATCGCTGCGAAGTGGATGATCTCTTCCTGATTCCGACGGCCGAGGTGCCGATCACGAACTCGCTGCGCGACGAGATCCTGCCTGCCGGCTCGCTTCCGATCTACCTGACGGGTTACTCGCCCTGTTTCCGCCGCGAGTCGGGAGCGTACGGGCGAGAGACGCGCGGCCTGATGCGCGTACACCAGTTCGACAAGGTGGAGATGGTGCGATTCGTCGAGCCCGATCGCTCCTACGAGGAACTGGAGCAGCTCGTGGCCAACGCCGAAGCGGTGCTCCGGGCGCTCGAGCTGCCGTATCGCGTCGTGACGCTGGCCGGAGGAGACCTTTCCTTCGCGGCCGCGAAGTGCTACGACCTCGAGGTGTACGCCGCGGGGGAGGGAGGGCGCTGGCTCGAGGTCTCGTCCTGCTCGAACTTCGAGTCCTTCCAGGCCCGCCGCATGGGCATCCGCTACCGCGCCGAGGATGGGCGTGTGGAGTACGTCCACACGCTCAACGGATCCGGGCTCGCGCTTCCGCGCACGATGATCGCGCTGCTGGAGAATTTCCAGACAGCGCAGGGAACCGTCCGCGTTCCGGCCGCGCTTCAACCGTACCTGGGGTGCGTAGAAATCGGTCCCGGGAAGGAGTAGGCCATCGCCACGCCGACAACGCAGGGGCTGTCCGAGCCGGCAACGATCGCGGCGCCGCGACCGCGGGCGCACCGCGGCGGGACGCATCCGAACATTCTCAAGGGGTACCTCTTTCTCGGCAGCAGCATCCTGGTGGCTGCGGTCTTCCTCTACACGAACCATCTCATCAAGGGCCTGAACGCGCAGGCCGACGCGCAGACGCAGATGCTCGCGAAGTTCTGCGCCGTGACGACGTTCCCCGCGGCGCAAAGTGCGGACCTCGCCGGCATCTTCGAGGAAGCGATCCGCCCGATCCGCTTCCCGATCGTTCTCACCGACACCGAAGGCCGTCCGATGGCCTGGCGCGGCGTCGGGATTGATGCCTCGACGGTGACGGTCGAGCAGAGCCTGGATCTGGATCTGGCGCATCCCCCGACGTCGGGTGCGCTGCGACAGATTCTCGCGCTGGTCGAGAGGATGGATCGCGAGAACAACCCGATCCCGATGCTCGAGCCGACAACGGACCGCTTGCTGGGATACGTGCACTACGGCGATCCGGGCATCGTGAAGGAGCTCCGCTGGATCCCGTTCGTGCAGGTGCTCATCCTCTTCGCGTTCGTGGGGCTGGGATACGCGGGATACCGCAGCGTGAAGATCGGCGAGCAGCGCTACATCTGGGTCGGCATGGCCAAGGAGACAGCGCACCAGCTCGGCACGCCCCTCTCATCCCTCCTCGGCTGGACCGAGGTCCTTCGGGACCGGGCGGCGGGGCAGGGCGGGACCGAGGCGCGACTTGAACGAGCGGGATTCGAGCAGATCCTGAAGGAGATCGAGAGCGACGTCGAGCGGCTCAACAAGATCGCGCTCCGTTTCTCGAACGTCGGGTCGCAGCCGCGCCTGCAGCCGCAGGACGTCGTGCCTGTCGTGCGCGGCGCGGTCCACTATCTCTCGCGCCGGCTGCCGCAGCTCGGGCAGGAGATCGAGATCGTCGAGGAGTATGAAGCGGTGCCCATGGTGAGCTGCAACCCCGAGCTTCTCGAGTGGGCGCTCGAGAATCTCCTCAAGAACGCGGTGGATGCCTCCCGGCCGGCCGGCGGCCGGATCGAGGTTTCCGTTCGACGGCGCAAGGAGACGGAATCAGTCGAGATTTCGATCCGCGACCACGGCCGCGGGATGGCCGCCCGCGAGCAGCGCCGCGTCTTCGAGCCCGGCTACACGACGAAGAAGCGCGGATGGGGCCTCGGCCTGACGCTCACGAGGCGCATCGTCGAGGAGTATCACGGCGGGCGCCTGAGCATCCGCGAGAGCGAGCCGGGCCGAGGCTCGACATTCGTGATCTCGTTCCCCGTCTAGAATCCTCGATTGTTCGCGACTACCGGTTGTTCAGGTACAACCGCTTCACGCGCCCCCAAGTGGTCGCTTCGACCGCCGTCGTCTGGAACGTGTAATCCGCCGGGAAACGGAATTCGTGGAACGTTACCGACTGATCCGGGTTGACCATCAGCAGCTTGATCTCGTCCACGATCACTTGGCCCGTCTCGATGGTGAAGAAGCCCGTTCCCGCCCCGTTTCCGAACGGATAGACAGGCGACGGGTGCGCAGCGTAATTCTCGGTCGGGTTGCCCCCACTGAAGGGCCGGAAGAAGATCCTGACCCCATCCACATGGTCGGTCTCGTAATCGAAGCTGATGTTGACGTCGGCGCCGAACTCGAGCAGGGCCGGTGACGGCGGTGTCAGCTGGATGTTGGTCACGGCTCCGGATCCGTTGAAGTGGAACGCGACGGGCAGGAAGATCTCGTACAGCAAGATTGTCTGCGTCGCGTCCACGATGTGCACGCGCACGTGATCCACCAGAACCTCTCCCGTCGCGATGGTGAAATACGCCGTGCCGCTGCCGCTTCCGACCGAGTAGCTCGGGGAGGGGTGGGCGAGGTAGTTCGGCGTCCAGCTGCCGCCGGTGTAGGGCCGGAAGAAGATGAGCGCCCCTGGTTCATCCACCTCGTAATCGAATGTGAAGTCGATCTGGGTGTTGAAGACGAGGGCCGCAGGGGAGCCGGGCGTTATGCCGACGTTGTTGACGACATTCACTGCGCCGGCGGAGCCGGCGCTACCGAGAGCGAGGATCAGGACGAGCGGCGCGGCGATGGCGAACGGTCTCGGCCGGATTCGGGGATACATGAGCACCTCCGTGATCAAGCGCCTCCTGACGAGCGAGGCCGGGGGCGGTCGAGCCTGCGCGCACGCAACAAGAAACCCGCGCCGCAGCATACCAGAGCGGCGGGAGGACGGGAAGAGCAGGAGGTGCAAGCGGCGGCCGCCGGAGCCGAAGGTGTCCGCGCCCCCGAGAATCCGCGCCTCGGATTCCAGCTGCCTCGAGCGGGCGTAGAGCCGGTACAATCGGCAATCACAGGAGAGAGGAGGAGCCGAATGCCTGATCCGCGCTCCATACGCGACATTGATCTGCGCCCGATTCCCGGGAAGACCTACTGGCACTTCCCGCGCGAGTGGCGGGAGGAGTTCATCTACTTCCTCATGGTGGATCGCTTCCATGACGGAACCGATCGCCGTCCGCGAAGCGGTCCCGAGGGTGTCCCGGCGGCCCGGCCGGACGGCGAGAGGCTGCGCCGCTTCTGCGGGGGGACGCTTCGGGGGATCGAGCGGCACCTCGATTACATTCGCGACCTCGGCTGCACCGCGCTCTGGCTCTCACCCGTGTTCGAGAATGACGGCGCGCCCGATCCCGCCTCCGGCAGCTACCACGGCTACGCGATCCGCAACTACCTCTCCGTGGATCCTCGCTTCGGCACGAAGGAGGACCTGGTGCGGCTCGTGGATGAGGCGCACCGGCGAGAGATGCGGGTCTTCCTCGACGCCGTGGCGAATCACTGCGGCGATGCCTGGTACTACCCGGGCGATGTGCCGTACTTCTACGCCGACGACGACAGGCAATACGAGATCGGCGGCTGGCGGCATCCCGACTACCCGGTGCCCGTCGAGCTGCGACATCCGGATTACTTCCATCGGCGCGGCCAGATTCGCGCCTGGGGCTGGGATCGGATCCCCGAGACCCAGCGCGGCGATTTCTTCGGCCTCAAGGGGCTCAACAACGATGAGGACGCCGCCGGTTTGAACCTGCAGCGGATCATGATTGACGCGCACCGCTCCTGGATCCGCGAAGCGGACATTGACGGCTTTCGCATGGACGCGGTGAAGCACATGGGAGAGCTGGCCGTGGCGCGCTTCTGTCAGGCGATGCGCGAGTACGCCTGTACCCTCGGCAAGACGGAGTTCTTCCTCTTCGGCGAGTTGGTAGGCGGCGACGAGGCGATCCACCGCTATACCGGCCCGAGCACGGTCGGCCATGCCCGCGGCCAGACGGTCCTCTACGGCCTCTCCTCCGTGCTCGACTTCCCCTTGTGGTGGGTGCTGCCGGGGGTCATCAAGGGGTTCACGCCGCCGGCGCAGCTCTTCAGCCGGTACGAGGCGTTGCACGAGCACGGCGTACAGCGCGGCGAACTCGGCCACTATCTGGTCACCTTCGTGGACAACCATGATCAGATCGGGCAGGACTGGAAACGCCGATTCGCGGCCGGCGCGTACGAACAGCAGGTGGTCGCGGGAATCGGCTACCTGATCTGCGCGGTCGGAACGCCCTGCATCTACTACGGCACCGAACAGGGGCTGAGCGGGGAGGGGGCCGGGGACGAGCATGTTCGAGAGCCCCTCTTCGATCTCGACGACGCCGGGCGCGACGATCTCAACCAGGAGTGCCGAATCTATCGAGGCATCTCGGCGATCGCCAAGATCCACCACGAGCAGCCGGCGCTGCGCTTCGGCCGGATGTACTTCCGCGAGACCTCTTCAGACGGTGTCAGCTTCGCCCTCCCGCAGAATCAGCCGTGCGTTCTCGCGTTTTCGCGAATCGTCGCCGACGACGAGGTGCTGGTCGCATACAACACGTCCGCGACCGATCGCCGCGTGGAACACGTGATCGTCGCCGCGGATCTGCGCCGGACGGACGATCGCATGCGGTTCCTCTACCGGAGCGGCGCGGGGGACGGCCGCCTGGGAGATGTGCCGATACTCCGGCATTCCGATCCCGTCAACGGGAGCCGATTCGTCCGGCTCGAGCTGGAGCCGATGGAGTTCGTCATTCTGCGGTGAGCGCGGGCGCGAATCCGCGCTGTTTGGGGCGATCCGGCGCCCGTCGTATTTCGGAGTCGGCGGTCTGATTCTGAGATTCTTCCACTGATCAGCGGCGGATTTAGCAGTTTGTCCTTGCCAAAACGCTCGCGCTCGGCCACAATACTTCCCACCTGTTTCAGTGGCTCCCCCTGTCTGGGTTTGCGCCACCTACCGAACCGGCTTCACCGAAGCGAAAGGAGCCGCCATGCGCCCCGCGCGCCTCATCGGTCCCATTCTCAGCATCATGGCACTGTTCAGCGCGATCCTCTTCCCTCCGTCCGCTGCGGCCGATCTCCTCGTCAGCAGCGGCGCCACCGCCGGCGTTCTGTCCTATGACGAGGTGACCGGCGCGTTCGTCGGCGTTTTCGCCTCCGGCGGCGGGCTGAGCGTCCCGTGGGGGTTGACGTACGGCCCCGACGGAAACCTGTATGTCGCGAGCAACGGCAACAGCGCCATCTTGCGCTACGACGGTCTCACAGGAGCCTTCATTGACGCCTTCGTGCCCGCGGGCACCTTCGGTCTCTTCGACCCGAAGGGGATCACCTTCGGCCCGGACAACAACCTGTTTGTCGCCGGCACCAATGGACTCGGATCGGGCGGCGTCACGCGCTACGACGGGACCACCGGCGCTTCCATGGGCAACTTCGTCGCCTTCGGGTCCGGCGGTCTCAGTTTCCCGGAGGACCTGGCTTTCGGCCCGGACGGAAACCTCTACGTGCTCAATGCAGGCTGCGGGCCGGGAAGCGTGCTCCGCTACAACGGCCTGAGCGGCGCCTTCATGGGCGCGTTCATCGCCTGCGGCAGCGGGGGCATCGGCACGCCCCGCGGCATGCTCTTCGCGCCCGACGGCAACCTGTACGTGAGTGACTTCGTTCTCGACCGCGCGAACCGCTACAACAACACGACCGGGGCATTCCTCGGCATCGGGGCGGGCGGCGGCGGCCTGAACGCGCCGGACGGCATCGCCTACGGCAGCGACGGACTCCTCTACGTCTCGAGCACGGACAGCGATCAGGTGCTTCGCTTCAATCCCCTGAGCGGCGCCTTCGTCGGCGTCTTCGCTACGGGCGGCGGGCTCGATGCGCCGTATGACCTGCTCTTCGCGCCGGAGGGCCCGCTTCCTCCGGGCCTCGCCGAGTATGGTGACGCCCCCGATGGGATTCCGGGATGCGAGTTCTCGATCATCTGCACGCCGCCGCCGTCGCTCTTCCCGACCGTGTTCGGCACCCCGAACGCAGCAGCGGGGCGGGACGCTCCGTATCACCTGAACGCGGTCCCGTTCGCGTCACCGTGGCTCGGCGGCGGACCGACGATGGAGGCGGCCGCGTTCCAGGCGTGCTGTGACTGGATCTCGCCCGGCTGCGACATGGACGACGGGCCGATGATTCTTTGCCTCGGAGGCGGATGCGCCTCGGGTGTCATCGTCTCCGGGGGCGGCCCGTGCCTGGAGCGGGCGCTCGGGACGTTCGGCCCGTATCCCGGCACTCCGACGACCGGGTTCTGGATCTTCGATGTGAGCTCGGGGCCCTTCGCCGGCGGTCCGGGCTCCTATCTCGTCAACGTCGCCGTGGATTGGGATCTGTCCACGACCTTCGGCAGCGCGGCCGGCGAGTGGCCGCTCGTCAACGCGCCGATGACGGTCGGTCCCTGGCAGACGCAGACCATGGTCACGCTTCCGTTCCCGGTGCTCACGACGGTGCCGCCGGCCCCGTCCGGGAACTGGAACGTCCTTCCGTTCTGGACGCGCTTCACGGTGTCCGAGCAACCGGTTCCTGCGACGACGCCGGCCGGCCTGTGGGACGGAAGCGGTCCGGCCGGCGGCTTCGCGGTGGGCGAGACGGAAGATTGGGTCGTGCTCGGCGATCCGGGCTCGCCGTTCCCGTGCACGATTGCCTCAGGCATAGATCTCTTCTCGACGCCCTCGGGAGGAAGCACGTATCAGGACTTCACACCGACTCCGATCCCGGCCGACTTCTTCGACCCGGGCTCGGAGCCGTTCACCGGCGTGGTTTGCTACGAGGGCCGGCCGCTCGACACGCTTCCTCCCGGCGTGCTCGGGCCCACCGACACGATCGTTCGGCGAAACGCGCCGATCAACTTCCCGGGGCCGGGCGCGCAGGATGTGATACCGATCGAGATGGTTGCGCTCTCGCTGGTGAGCTGCCAGCCGATCACCGTGACCTACAACGGCGGCGCGTTCAGCGAGCAGTGGAACGTGCAGGTCGGTCTCTCGAGCTTCGTGCAGCAGCCGCAAGGCCAGATGACGATCCGCACGAGCGATTGCGGCTGCCAGCAGGGCGGGACGTTCAGCTCGACGATCTACGTCCAGCCGCGCCTGGTCTTCACGAGGATCTCGCCCCCGGAGGCGATCCGCATCCTCGACTTCGGCGAGCAAGGGATGCCGCCGATCCTATTCGACGCGCAGCAGGGCCACTGGTCCACGGCAGACCCGGGTCTCGGCCTCGTCCAGACGCAGCAGGGGCTTCATGTGGACCACGACGTCAATCCGAGCACGCCGGAGGTGGGGCCGCTGCCCGGAACGAGCGGCTTCTTTCCCGGCGTCGGCATCTACCCGTGTCAGTCGGGCGACTGCAACGGCCGGGTCGAGTTCCTCAAGCGGCTGACGACCGAGCAGGCGCTGTCCGCCGCGCACGGCATCCTGCCGGCTCAGCAGTGCGGAGGCGGGCACGGCAAGACCTGCCCCGACAGTGACGGCGACGGCATCGTGGACGACGCGGACAACTGCGCCGCGGCGTTCAACCCGCTTCAAGAAGACGCGGACGACGACGGCGTCGGGGATGCCTGCGACAACCAACCCGGGCAGTACAACCCGTGCCAGAACGTCGTTGCCGCGCCCGAGACGGAGGGGATCCCGTCGTCGAATCACGCTCTCGGGTTGCCGTCACCCAATCCTGCGAGCGGCACCCTCACGTATTCGATCAATCTCGATTCGGAGGCGCGGGTAAACGTGGCTGTCTTCGACGTGAGCGGCCGGAAGATCCTCACGCTTCTCGATCAGGCGCTCTCCGCCGGGCCGCACGAGTTCTCATGGAATCCGACGGCCGGGGGCGGAAGCCGGCTCGCGAGCGGGCTCTACTACCTACGGTTGGAGTCCGGCGGGAGAAGCGAGAGCCGGAAGTTCATCGTGTCGCGATAGACGCACTGCAGGCGCACCGCATCAAGGCAGCGGGCGGGTCACGTTGATTGCGTGATCCGCCCGCTGTTTATCGTCCGGGGCGTGGTCGTACCGCCACCGTCACGTCCCCGCCGCGATCTCCATCAGCCGCGAGATCCCATCCTCGAAGACCCGCGTCTCCGGCAGGAGGCTGACGACGAGATACGCCTCCTCGGCGAAGTCGTAGAAGTGCCCGGGGTGCACGACGACGTCGCGCGCGAGAAGCGCCAGCGCCCATTCCTCCTCGCTCCGGACGCGCGGCACGCGAAGGACCGCGGTCCAGCCGCCATCGGCACGCAGGAGCTCGATCTCCGGCCTTTCGCGCACGGCGCGCGAGATCGGAAGAGC
>JAGVPR010000128.1 GCA_020052115.1 Candidatus Eiseniibacteriota bacterium | reverse complement strand
GTGCTCCCGCCGGTTGTCATGCTGCCGTATCGCTCGTCGGCGGGGGCCGCTTCGATGCCCACGCGCGTCCAGTCGGCCTCCAGCTCGTCGGCGACGATCATCGGCACGACGGTGCGCGCCCCCTGTCCCAGCTCCGAGCGCGCGACCGTGATCGTGACGGCCCCGCCGGCGTCAATTCGGAGAAAGACATTCGGCGCGAACGGTTCGGTCGCGGAGGCTGCGGAGTCTTCCGCGAACCGAATGCCGAAGACGAGCGCGGCTCCGGCGGAGGCGCTCAACTTGACGAAGTCTCGGCGGCTCAGCTCATGGACGCCCGGCATCGCCCGCCTCCTTCGCTGCCCTGTGGATGGCGCGCCGGATCCGCCCGTACGTGCCGCACCGGCAGAGCACACCCGTCATTGCGGCGTCTATTTCGGCGTCGTTCGGGTGGGGGTTCGTTCCGAGAAGCGCGGCGGCCGTCAGGATCTGCCCCGGCTGGCAATAGCCGCACTGTGCGACATCCTCGGCGATCCACGCGCGCTGCACGGCGTGCAGGCCGTCCGCGGAAAGGCCTTCGATCGTCGTGACTTCGCGCCCGGCCGCCTCCCCAACGGCGGTGACGCACGACCTGACCGCCTCGCCGTCGAGCAGGACCGTGCAGGCGCCGCACTGCGCCTGGCCGCAACCGTACTTTGTTCCCGTGAGCCCGAGCGTTTCGCGCAGGACCCACAGGAGCGGCGTCTCCCGGTCCGCGAGGACCGAGTGACTCCGCCCGTTCACCATCAGCGTCATCGTCTCCATCGGAGTTCCCTCCATCGGAGTTCCCTGTGGCGGCGCGTGCCGCAAGATGATAGGAGAAGAGTGCGGGGTGAGTCTCGGCAAAACGGGGTCGCCGGCGTCCGGGGCGCGCTCGCCCCCGCGATTCCGACTGGATGGCGGAGAACCGGACTCGCACAGCCGCCGGACCCTGACGCCGGGGCTCGGCGCGGAATTTCTCTCGAAAGGAGACAAGCCCATGCCGCTCGTCTTGACCCGACGGGACGTTGAACGCGTTCTCACGATGAAGGAGGCCATTGATGCGGTCGAGGAGGGTTTCCGCCAGCTCGCCCTCGGCACCGTCGTGATGCCGCAGCGGCCCGTCATCCGCGTCGAGGAGCACCACGGCCTGCACCTCGCGATGCCCGCGTTCATCGGCGGCGAGCGCGAGACGCTGGCGCTGAAGGTCGTCACTGTCTACCCGGACAACCCCTCGCGCCATCAGCTGCCCACGACGATCGGGACGCTGCTCCTGAACGACCCCCGCACCGGGGCTCTCCAGGCGATCATGGACGCCGGCTTCTTGACGGCGATGCGGACGGGAGCGGTCTCCGGGGTGGCGACGAAGCACCTGGCACCGGCCTCGGCGCGCACGGTCGCGGTCTTCGGCGCGGGAGCCATGGCGCGCACGCAGCTCATCGCCGTCAAGGAGGTCCGCCCGCTCACCCGCGCCGTGGTGTTCGATCCGGCGCGCGAGCTGAGCGAGAAGTTCGCGGCGGAGATGAGCCAGCGCCTCTCGCTCGATGTGAGCGCGACGGACGATGTCGGAGCCTGCCTCGAGTGCGACATCCTCTGTCTCGCCAGCTCGAGCCGCACCCCGCTGTTCGACGGCTCGAGGCTCCGGCCGGGCACTCACCTGAACGGCATCGGCTCACATTCCCCTGATGCCCGCGAGCTGGACACCGAGACGATCCGCCGCTCGAAGGTCGTCGTGGATCACCGGCCCGCATGCCTCGCGGAGGCGGGCGATTTGATGCTCCCGATCAAGGAGGGGGCGTTCTCCGAGGAGAAGATCCATGCGAGTCTCGGCGAGATCGTGGCGGGGATGAAGCCCGGACGCGAAGCGCCCCAGGAGATCACGCTCTTCAAGTCCGTCGGACTTGCGGTGCAGGACGCAGCGACCGCAGCACTCGTCTTCCGGAAGGCCCGCGCGGCCGGCGTGGGAATCGAGATCGAAATCTAGACCGCGAGACCGGGCGCGGCGAGAGTGCCGCGCCCCGACCCCGGGACGGGAGTGCTTCCGGAAGATCTGCTAGGAACCTTCGATCGCCTTCTCGAACCGCGACAAGACGCATGCGACCATAGAGAGCGGCATCACCACGTGCACGCGCTCCTGCGGGCTTCGCACGTCCACCTGGAGGCGCCTGCCTTTCTTCACGACGCTCACGTCCTCATCGGGCGAGTGCACTTCGAGAAGCACGCCGTCCGGGGAGCGGCCGAGTTCAGCGCAGGCGGCCTGAATCACAGGCAGCCAGCGACCCACATCCTGCGCCTGATCCGTGAAGACCTTCTCGGGAACGAACCGCAACGCCACCTGGGCGAAGACAGCCGGCACGCGGATGCGGACGCTGTCCCCGCCCGGTCCCTTCTCTTCCACCTCGACGACCAGCATCCCGGCGCGTTGTACGGCGAGAACGACCGCTCCCACCGCCCCGAGATACACGGCCGCGATGACGAGGACGATCGTGAGCAATCGCTTCTCTTTGTGCGTCATCGTTCAGTCTCCTCACCTCTCGGAGCGCCCGAGCACCCAATCGCATTACGCAGATCCGATCGCCGGGTTGCGCTGATGTCGGCCCGGCCACGGGCGCGATCACCCGAAGTCATCGAAACCCAGAAGCACCGGCTCCAACTCGAGCGTGACGGCGAAGCGCGCGGCGACCACCCGGCGGATCTCCTCCGCGAGAGAGAGAAGATCGCGCGCCGTCGCGGTCCCGCGGTTCACCAGCGCCAAGGCATGGCGGGTGGAAACGCCCGCCCCGCCGTGCGTCATCCCGCGCCGGATTCCGGCCCTTTCGATGAGCCAGGCCGCCGGGAGCTTCACCCTCCCCTCGCCCGCCGGGAATGCCGGTAGATCCACCCTCTCCTCCGCCGAGATCTCCCGATGGCGCGCCTCCGTTACGACCGGGTTCTTGAAGAACGAACCGGCGCTCCGGCGCTCGGGATCCCCTTCGACCAGAAGCATGCCCTTCTCCCGGCGGATCGCCCTCACCGCGTCGCGCACCTCCCGAAGGCCCGGCGAGGCCGCGGGCCGGAAAAGACCCTGCAGAGCTTCGTGCCGCAACGCAGGAGCCCCTCGCGGAACGAGCGCGAAAGTGACCCCAAGCACGATGTACCGGTCCCGCTCGGTGGTATTGAAGCGGCTCGAGCGGTAGGCGAAGGCGCAGGAAGCGGGCTCCATCTCAAGGCTCAGCCCGGTCTGCCGATCGAACGCCCGCACGGAGGCGATCGCCCCGGAAACCTCCTGGCCGTACGCGCCGACGTTCTGGATCGGCGTCGCGCCGGCGCTTCCCGGAATCCCGCTCAGACACTCCACGCCCGCGAGATCGCTCTCGACGCAGGAAGAGACGAAGTCGTCCCAGGGCTCGCCGGCAGCGACCTCGACGAGCACGCGCCGGGGGGCGCCCGGCGCACGTTCGCC
>JAGVPR010000043.1 GCA_020052115.1 Candidatus Eiseniibacteriota bacterium | reverse complement strand
CCGCACGGGCGCGCTCCCGTCAGGTCACGCCCCGCCGAACTTCCGCTTCAGCCAGGCCCGCCAGCCCTTCGCCTCGACCGCCTCGTTGCTGAGGGCGGGGACGGACGCGACCATCTGATCTCCCAGCCGCACCTCGATGACCCCGACCTTCTGGCCCACCTTGAGCGGCGCGGTGATCTTCTTGTCGAGGCGGACCTCCTTGTGGACGAGGTCCTGCTTGGAGCGCGGGACGAAGACCGTGACGTCCTGGCCCGCTTGCGGGCGGATGCGCTTCCCGTGGCTCCGGAGGACGAGGGCCTCGATGCCGAGGTCGCCGTCCTTCTTCGTCGCGGAGACCCGCGTGACGCCGTTGAAGCCGGCCGAGAGAAGCCGGGCCGTCTCCTGGAAGCGGATCCGGCTCGTCTCGGCGCCGAGGACGACGGAGATGAACCGGAGCCCCCGGCGTTGAGCGGACGCGGCGAGGCAGAAGCCGGCGCGATTCGTGAAGCCGGTCTTGAGGCCGTCCATCCCCTGGAAGTCACCGAGCATCTTGTTCGTGTTGATCAATCGGAACGTGCCGTTGCGAAAAGGCGCCTCGACCGTGGACGACCAGCTCAGGACATGTTCGTGTCGAACCAGCTCGCGGGCGATCTGAGCGACGTCGTAGGCGGACGTGATGTTCCCGTCCCCCGGTTCGTCGTCGAGACCGTGGACGTTGACGAAGTTCGTGTCCTTGAGGCCCATCTTCTCGGCCCGCGCGTTCATCATCTCGACGAAGCCATCGGGACTTCCGGCGATGTGCTCCGCGATCGCCACGCACGCGTCATTCGCCGAGGAGATGACGACGGCATGCAGAAGCTCCTCGAGGGTGAAGACCTCGCCTTCCTTGAGGAAGACCTGGGAGCCGCCCATGCGGCTCGCCCACTTCGAGACCCGCACCGAATCCTGGAACGAGAGACGGCCTGCATCCACCTCGTCGAGAACCACCAGCTCCAGCATCGTTTTCACGATGGATGCGGGCGCGCGGCCCTGGTGCTCGTTCCACGAGTAAAGGACTGTCCCCGAGCCGGCTTCGAGGAGGACCGCGGAGGCGCACCGCGGCGGCTGAAGGCTGACCTTGTCCGCCGAGAACCAGAATACCGGCTTCGAAACTTCCGCCGGGGCGGCGGCAGCCTGCTGACGAGCTTCGTCCCCGCCGCCGCACGCCGAGAGCACGACGAGGCAACCAGCAAGGAGGACGGCAACGACCGCCGCCCGTTTTCCGCGACCTCGATTCATTTGGATCCTCCGGCTGCCCTGGGGAGAGCGCGGCGAGGACGGCTCGTGCGCCGGCCAGCGAATTTCACCCGGACCGGCGCTCCGTAGGGTAAACGAGCAGGAGCCCTCAGGCCAGCCGGAATCTCGCCGATGCGTCTCGTCGCTGGTCCCGTCGCTCGAATTGGGATAAAATTGATCTCGCGCAAGCCATCCCCACATCCCCCGAAGCCTGTGCCGGCCGCGAGCCGTCTCCCGGCGGAGGGCGTCCCGCGGCACGAGTCGCAGGAAGGAGACCGGACCATGCATCGCAGCGGGCTTTCGTTTCGGGGAGGCGTTTTCCTCCTCGCGCTGGCGGGGGGGCCGTGCGCCGCCGTCGTTGATTCGGCGTTCGCATTCCAGCCCCAGGTTCCTCGGGACCGCAGCATTCTCTTCCGCGACGAGCCGCCTCCCGTCCATGCGCCTCTGGCGCCGGGACAGGAGAATTTCGACGCTCTCGACTACGACCTGTCCATCCGCGGCGACTTCGCTCTGCAGCGGATCTACGGCACGTGCGTCGCCACCGTCCGTAGTCTGGTCCCCAGCCTGGCAACGGTGCCGCTCGACTTCTACAACAACATGGCGATCACGCAGGTTCTCGTCCGAGGTGTCGCGGCCACGTACAGCCGTGCCTCGAACGTCCTCACAGTCAACGTCTCGCCTGCCGCCGCGCTGGGAGAGACGCTCGCGGTGACGGTCGTGTACAACGGCCAGCCGTTCAACACCGGATTCGGCTCGTTCGCCTGGTCTAATCACAGCGGCTCGATCATCATGTCGAGCCTCAGCGAACCGACCTACGCGCGCACCTGGTGGCCGTGCAAGGACACGCCGGCCGACAAGGCGACGGTGACCGAGCGGATCACGATTCCGAACGGAAACGTCTCTGCCGGCAACGGCGCGCTGCTCTCGGTGACGGACAACGGGGACGGAACGAGGACCTACGTCTGGCGCGAGTCGTACCAGATCACCACCTACCTGGTATCCGTGACGGCGACGAACTACCTGACGTTCGACGACATCTACGTCTCGGCCATGAACGACACGATGCCGCTCCACTTCTACGCCTATCCGGAGTCGTATGCCGCCGCCGTCGAGGACTTCAGCATTACTTCGTCGCAGATCGCTTTCTTTGCCTCGGTGTTCGGCGAGTATCCCTTCCTCTCCGAGCAGTACGGCATGGCGATGTTCCCGTTCGGAGGCGCCATGGAGCACCAGACG
Organism: Candidatus Eiseniibacteriota bacterium; assembly: GCA_020052115.1. GTDB lineage: Bacteria > Eisenbacteria > RBG-16-71-46 > JAGVPR01 > JAGVPR01 > JAGVPR01. The sequence goes on along the minus strand of JAGVPR010000043.1, from coordinate 1,731 downwards.
ATGACCTCCATGGGCGCCGGGCTGGTGCAAGGCACCCACGCCTACGACTGGGTCATCGCGCACGAGCTGGCGCATCAATGGTGGGGGGACCTCGTTAGCCCGCTCACATGGGCGGACATCTGGCTGAACGAGGGCTTCGCGACCTTCAGCGAGACGCTCTGGTGGGGCGCGGCGTACGGCGAGGATGCCTACCGCGCGTACATGGCCTCGAACGATCACGCGTTTTCCGGTCCGCTCTACAACCCCCCGTCGCTCTTCTCGGGCACGGTCTACGACAAGGGCGCCTGGGTCGTTCACATGCTGCGTGGTGTGGTCGGGGACGCCGACCTCTTCACCATCCTGCGCCGGCACGCTTCGGACTCCGCGTACGGAAACGTCTCGACGGCGGGCTTTCAGGCGACGTGCGAATCTGTGAGCGGGCGGGATCTCGACTGGTTCTTCCAGGAGTGGGTGTACAACGACTGGGGCCGGCCCGATTACCGTTACGCGTGGGGCGTGCAACCGTCCAAGGATGCATCGGTCGTCCGCGTCTCCGTGCGGCAGGCGCAAACGGGACCGCTCTTCCGCATGCCGATCCCGGTGGCGCTCATCTCAGCGGCCGGCGACACGACATGGCACGTCCTCGAGGATTCGCTCGTGACACAGACGTTCGACATCTCCGTGGCGGAGGCGCCCGTTGGGTTTGCGTTCGATCCGCTGGGGTGGGTGCTCAAGAACTCGACGAGCGTCAGCGGCGTGCCGGATCCGCGTCCCGCGGCCTGGGCGGCGCTCGATCCGGCTTTCCCGAACCCGGCCACGGGCCCCGTCTCGATCCGGTTCGCGCTTGCCGCGAGCGGGCGCGTTGCGCTTCGCCTCTTCGACGCCAACGGGCGGCTGGTGCGAACGGTCTTCGACGGCAACGCGGGAGCGGGGCGCACGGATGTGCCGTGGGACGGGCTCGACGCTGCGGGGCGGCGCGTTCCGGCGGGGATCTACTTCGCCCGGCTCACCGGGGCGCAGGGAGATCTCGCGCAGAAGATCGCGGTCATGCCCTAACGGAGCGCCGGCGGGACGATGACGATTCCGGAAGGCTGGCAGCGGTTCTTCCCTCCGGAGATCGTGCGGACGTGGAGTCCCGCGCCCTTCGATCTCCCGGGCGGCGCCTCGACGTATGTCGTGGTCGCGGGCGCCGGACCGCCGCTCATCGCCGTTCCTCCTCTCGTGGGCTGGAAGGAGATGTACGCCCACCAGGCGGACTTCTTCTCCTCCCGCTTCCGCTTCGTCAGCTTCGATCTTCGCGAGCCGCGCCCCGGCCGGCGGGTCTCGTGGGAAGACCTCGTCGGAGACCTCGACGCCGTGGCCGGGGCATTCGCGACCGAACCCGCCGTCTTGCTCGGACACTCGCTTGGCGGCGTCATCGCGCTCCGCTGGGCGATCGAGCATCCGGAGCGCGTGCGCGCTCTCGTTCTCTCGAGTTCTTTCGCGCGCATCCCGTTCGGAGCTTCGGTCTGGTGGAACCGCCTCGTCGCGCAGGGTGCCGCCCTCTTCGCGAGCTTCGTGCTTCCGGAGCGGGCGGCGCTGTCGGTGGCGCGCTCCATGGCGTGCAGGGATATTTGGATCTACGACCGGGGCTGCGACCGCGCGATGCTCGAGTTCGTCCGGTGGACCACACGCCACACGGATCTCCGCGCAGCGCGGGAGCGCATCCGGCTCGCCGTGACGAGCGATCTTCGCGGCCGGCTCGCCGATGTG
>JAGVPR010000187.1 GCA_020052115.1 Candidatus Eiseniibacteriota bacterium | reverse complement strand
GCTCACGCCGCCCGCTCGGGAGCCGCGCGCGGCGCCTTCTTCAGCTTCGCCTTGTGCTCCCGCTCCGCCTTCGTGAGCTTGCCGCTCAGGCGCGAGCCGAAGTCGTCGAAGAAGGTGTAGACGACGGGCACCACGATGAGCGTCAGCAGCGTGCTCGTGATGAGCCCGCCGACCACGGCGCGCGCCATCGGGGCGCGGAATTCCGCGCCGGCTCCCAGCGCGAGCGCGAGCGGCATCATGCCGAAGATCATCGCGAGCGTGGTCATGACGATCGGCCGGAGCCGGATCTGGCCGGCATCAATCAGCGCCTGCCTCCGATCCACTCCGCGCGCGCGGGCCTGGTTCGCGAAGTCCACGAGCAGGATCGCGTTCTTCGTCACGAGACCCGAGAGGAGGATGCAGCCGATCATGCTCATGATGTTGAACGTCGTGCCGGTGAGCAGGAGCGTGACCAGTACGCCCACGAGCGAGAGAGGCAGCGAGAGCATGATCGCGAGCGGCTGCAGGAACGAGCCGAACTGGCTCGCGAGCACGAGGTAGATGAAGATGACAGCGAGCATGAGGCTCTCGATGATGTAGCCGACGGTCTCGCGGAACATCTCCGTCTCGCCGCCGAGCTTCACGCTGTAGCCGCTCGGCATCTGGATCTTCGAGACTCCCCGCTCGATATCGCGGCTCACATCGGTGAGCGGCCGTCCGGCGAAGTTCGCCTCGACCCAGACGACCCGCTTCATGTCGCGCCGGTCTATCTTCTGCGGACTGGAACCGGGCGTCACCGACGCCACGTGGCCGAGCGGCACCATCTCGGGCGCGCCCGTCAGCGGATCGCGCGCGGCGGCCGCGAGCGGCAGGCCTGCAAGCTGTTCGATCGTCTCACGGTCGCGCTTCGGCAGGCGCACGATGACGTCGTGCTGCTCGCCGTTAGGGTCCTCCCACCGCGAGACGCTCTGGCCGGCGAGCGCCGGCCGAAGCGTGCGGGCCATCGTTCCGACGCCGATGCCGATCTGGTTCGCGAGCGCGCGGTTGACGTCAATGCGCACCTCGGGCCGCTCTTCCTCGAGGCCGGACTCCGCCTCGATCGCCCCCGGCGTGCGCCGCACCACCTCGAGCACCTGATTCGAAATGCGGCGCAGCTCGCCGATTTGCTCCCCCTTCACGTAGACCTGGATCGGTTTCTGCGCGCCCCCCATGCCGCCCGATTCGAGCACCGAGATCGTGGCGCCGGAGAGGCCGCCCAGATCGCGCCGGAAGATGCGCATCATCTCCTGTTGCGTCCTGTCCCGCTCACCCTTCGGCGCGAGCTTGACATAGATCTCGGCCTCGTTCACCTGCGCGAGGAATCCGCCGGCGATCGTCTCGTACGTGTAGGAGACCTCCGGGTACGAACGCAGCAGCGACGAGATCTCGCGGACCCGGTCACGCGTGTAGCCGAGTGAAGAGCCGACCGGCGTCTTCACGGTGACCGCGAGCTGCTCGATGTCGGCGTCCGGCATGAACGACCCGCCGACGAGCGGGAAGAGCGCTATCGCCGCGATGAAGGCGGCCGCGGCGATCGCCATCGTCCACTTCCGGTGCGAGAGCGCCCAGCCGACGGTCCGCCGGTAGCGAAGGCCGAGGCCGACGAATCCCTGGTTGAACTTCTCGAGCAGCCTACCGAGAGGGCCGCGGGCGAGGTGGCCTTCGGCCACCGGGTCGTACCAGACCGACGAGAGCATCGGATCCAGGGTGAACGAGACGAACAAGCTCACGCCGACGGCGAACGCGACGGTGACCCCGAACTCCCGGAAGAAGCGGCCGACGATCCCGCCCATGAAGGCGACCGGGATGAACACGCAGAGGGTGGCGAGCGTCGTTGCGAGAACGGCGAGGCCGATCTCGCTCGTGCCCCGCCTCGCGGCGGTCTTGTGGTCCTCCCCCGAGGACACGTGTCGCACGATGTTCTCGCGCACGACGATCGCGTCGTCTATGAGAATCCCCGTGGCCAGCGAGAGCGCCATGAGCGTCATCGTATTGAGCGTGTAGCCGAAGCCGTAGATCGCCACGAACGCCGCGATGATCGAGACCGGGAGCGTGAGCCCCGTGATGACCGTCGAGCGCCAGGAGTTGAGGAAGCCGAAGACGACGAGCACCGTCAGCAGAGCGCCGAGGATGATCGTCGTCTGCACATCCTCGACCGAATCCCGGATCCAGACCGAGTTGTCGCGGACGATCGAGAGCTGGATTCCCTCCGGCATCCGGGCCTGGAGCTCGGTGATCGTCTGCTTGACCTCTTCGGCCACCTTCACGGTGTTGGCTTTCGACACCTTGCGGATGTCAATGCCGATGCCGGGTACGCCGTTCACGAGGGCCGCGGATCGCGGTTCCTCGGCGCCGTCGGACGCCTTGCCGACGTCGCCGATGCGGATCGGCACGCCGCCGCGCATCTCCACGACGAGTTGGTCGAACCCCGCGGGCTCCACGATGCGGCCGGCGACGCGCACGAGCTGCTCGCCGGGCCCGAGTTCGAGACGGCCTGCAGGCACTTCGACGTTTTCCGATTGCAGCGCCCCCATGACCTGTTCGACGGTGACGGCGCGCGATGCGAGCTTGTCGGGGTCCAACTCGACCACGACCGCGCGCTTCTCGGCGCCGACGAGCGTGACCTGGCCGACGCCGTCCACCGACTCGATGTCCCGGCGGATCGTCTCGTCGGCGATGTTCGTCAGCTCACGAAGCGAGCGGGACTCGGATCGAACGGCGAGCGAGAGGATCGGCTCCTCGGCTGGGTCGAAGCGGAGCACGAGCGGCGTCTCGATGTCCTCCGGGAGCTCGTTCCGGATCGTCTCGAGCTTGGCGCGCACGTCCTGCTGCGCGTCCATTTCGTCCACGTTCAACTCGAACTCGATGAGGACCATCGAAAAGCCCTCCTGCGAGTACGAGGTCAGGTTCTTCACGCCTGCGATCGGGTTGACGACCTCTTCGACCTTCCGCGTGACGTCGCGCTCCACGGTCTCCGGGGATGCCCCGGGGTAGACGGTCTGCACGGCGATGAACGGGAAGGAGATGTCGGGCCACTCGTCAATCGCGAGGCGGCGGTAGGAGAAGAGCCCCAGGGTGACCAGGGCCAGCATCATCATCGTCGCGAAGACGGGGCGTTTGATCGAGACGTCGGAGAGGAACATGATTACTTGCCCTCTGCGGGCGGGGCCTTGGTCGCGCCTGCATCGGCCGGGAGCACGCGCACGCTCGCGCCGTCTCTGAGGCCGGGCAGCACGCCCGTGAGCAGCGAGTCGCCGGGGGACACGTCTCCGATCAGCTCGATGATGCCGGCTTCCTCATCGAAGAGCCCGGTGGTCACCCTGATCCTCTGCGCCTTCCCCGCGCGCAGGCGGTAGACGACCTTCTCGGGTCCTTCCGTGCGGAGCGCGGCCACGGGGGCCGCGGTCGCGTCGTCCTTCGCCGAATCCACGACGCGTCCGCTCGCGAAGAGCCCGCCGACGAGCAAGCCGTCCTCATTCGGGATGCGCGCGTAGATGCGCATCTGGCGCGTGCCCGGCTCCGTCGTCGGGTTGATGCGGTCTATCCGTCCTTCGAACGCCTTGCCGGGATACGCGTCCACGCGGAAGCGGATCGGCGTCCCGGGCCTGACGCGGGAAATGGCCTCGGCCGGAACCGTGGCGGACAGCTCCAACTCGCTCGTATCCACGAGCTCCGCGATCGGATCGCCGATCGCCGTCCGATCCCCGCCGTGGACGAAGATCTTGCTGACCCATCCCGAGATCGGGCTCGGGACGTCGAGGCGTTGGGCGTCCTCCTTCGCGGTGTTCCGCCGCGCCTCGGCCGCGCTTACGGCCGCTTCCGCCGCGGCGCGCTG
>JAGVPR010000312.1 GCA_020052115.1 Candidatus Eiseniibacteriota bacterium | reverse complement strand
GTGTAGATGCCGGGGAAGCGCACCTCGCCGTCCACGAAGACGCGCTCGTCAACATGCCAACCCGGCCGCCGGCGCACGAGCACGCGGTCGCCGGCGAAGACCGGCACGTCGTCGCCTTCCCGCGCAACCTCGGCGCTCTGCGCTCCGTCGTCGCCGAACCTCATGATCACGATGGAGTCGCCAACGGCAGCCGACGTCAGCCCTCCGGCGACCTCGAGGAGTCGCGGCAGGTTCTCCCCGGGGAGCACCTCGTAATCACCCGCGTAGTACACCTCCCCGGAGAGCATCACCGGCTCGCGCCTGGGCGGCGCCAGCAGAACGTCGCCGTCTCTCAGGTAAGGGTTCGCCGCGCTCCGCCCGGTTCGGGAGAAGAGAAGCAGGTCCGCGGGCTCGCTCGTCCCGTCGCGGTGGCGAAGCGTGAGATCGCGGCGCGACGCGTTGTCCAGAAGGCCGCCGGCGCTCTCGACGAGTTCGGACGCGCGCGTGGCGGCGCCGGCCGCGTACGTGCCGGGGAGGGCGACTTCCCCGCCGATGTGGGCCTTGAACGCCCGCACGCGCGAGAGGAGCACTTCGACCTGCCCCGAACGCCACACGCGCCGTGAGGCCTCAGTGATGCGTTGCTTCGCTTCGGCGAGGTTGAGTGCGTTCACGGGGACCGACGCGCCGTCCGGAAGAACGGCGGATCCCTCGGGCCCGACGGGAACTTCGATCGTTGCGCTCGCCTGGCCGCTGAGGATGAGGACGAAGGCATCGCCCGGCCCCACGCGGTAGAGTTCGGGATCCACGGCGCCATCGAGGAGGCGCACCGACTCGAAGGCGGTCGTCTCTTCGCTCTGCAGCTCCAGGCGCCGGAGCGACTCGGCTTCGGCCCGTGTCAGTCCCGAGTAGGAAAACGGCTTCGCGGATGACCCGCTCCGCCCCGGAAGGGGCGCGCCGGAGGCCGCGGCCGAGGCGAACAGGGCCGCGATGATCGCGACGAACGCCGCGGTCAGCGGCGGGAAGCCCGCCGCCGGACCGCGCGCTCCGCGCTTACAGGCCGTAGTGCTTGCGATAGTAGTCCTGGAAAACACCCGATTTGACCTTCTCCCACCAGTCCCGGTTCTCTCGGTACCAGAGCACGGTCTCGCGCAACCCGGACTCGAACGGATGAGCCGGCTTCCATCCCGTCATCCGCCGGAGCTTCGAATCGTCAATGGCGTAGCGGCGGTCGTGCCCGGGCCGGTCCTTGACGTGACGCACGAGATCGCGCGGCTTGCCCAGGGCATCCAGGATCCCGCCCGTGATCTCGAGAACCGATTTCTCGTTTCTTCCCGCGATGTTGAACGCGTGCCCGTCGAGGCCGTCCGTCTCGATGATCGCGTGCAGCGCCGAGACGTGGTCGCGCACGTGGATCCAGTCGCGCAGGTTCGTGCCGGTGCCGTAGACCGGCAGCGGAGCATCGTCGAGGGCGTTCGTGACGAAGAGAGGGACGAGCTTCTCGGGATGCTGGCGCGGCCCGTAGTTGTTCGAACAGCGCGTGACGATCACGGGCATCCCGTACGTCGCGTGATACGAGTAGGCGAGGCGGTCCCCGCCCGCCTTGCTCGCCGAGTACGGATTGCGCGGCAGGAGCGGCGCTTCTTCGTTCGCCGCATCGCCCAGGATCTCTCCGTACACCTCGTCGGTCGAGATCTGGAGGAAGCGCGACGTCTTCGCCTCGCGCGCGGCTTCGAGGAGGATGTAGGCGCCATAGACATCGGTCTGGACGAACGAGCCCGGATCGCCGATGGCGCGGTCCACATGCGTCTCCGCGGCGAAGTTGACGACGATGTCGCTCTCGCCCACAAGCGGCCGCACGATCTCCCGGTCGCAGATGTCGCCGCGCACGAACGCGAAGCGCGAGTCGCCCTTCAGTTCCGCGAGGTTGTCGAGGTTTCCGGCGTAGGTCAGCTTGTCGAGCACGGTGACGCGCGCCTCGGGATAGCGGCGGAGCGTGTCGTGCACGAAATGGCTCCCGATGAAACCGGCGCCTCCGGTCACCAGGAAGCGGGCGCGGGAAACGTCAGCCATCCTTGCGGCTCCAATCGTACGGGATCCCCGGGTCGTCCGCCGGCATGCGGAATTCGTCGGGGTCATCCCGCCGGTACGGAACGTCCGGGATGTTGATGAGGTACGCTGGCTCGACGCCAATCCCCTTCATCCCGTGAAGGACGAGGTTCGGGATCGTCAGGATCGCGGGGTTTCTCTCGCCGAGGAAGAACTCGTTGACCTCGCCGTGCGTTGGCGAACCCTCGCGCCGGTCGAGGAGCACCACCTTCGCCATCCCCTTCACGACGCAGAAATGGTCGGTCTGTGCTTTGTGGTAGTGCCAGCCCTTCACCACGCCGGGATAGACGACCGAGAGGTAGACCTGGCCGAACGCCTGGAACTCGGGATCGTCCGAACGGAAGATCTCCATGAGAAACCCCCGCTCATCCGGGATGACGGGAAGCCGGCGGATGGTGGCGCCGTCTATCATCGTTTCCTCCCGCCGCTCTTCGCCTTCGGCTTCCGCTTCGAAGCCGCGCGCTTGGCCGGCGCCAGATGGGTCCCGCTGTTGCCGTGGCCGTCGGCTCTCGTCACCGCTTTGGACTTCGCCTTGGAGCTCGCTCTGGAACTCGCCTCGGAGCTCACTTTGGAGCTCACTTTGGAGCTCGCCTCAGCCTTCGCCTCCGGCTTCGGCTTCGGCTTCAGCACGGACGCCGCCCCGGCATCGAGCTGGGCTTCCGTCCGGCCGCGTCCGACTCCGACGTACTGGAACCCCAGCTCGCGCATGTCGCGCGGGTCGTAGATGTTCTTGCAGTCCACGAGCACGGGCCGCTTCATGATCTTCCGGACCTGCTCGAGGTTCATCCGCCGGAACTCGTTCCACTCGGTCGCGATCACGACGGCGTCCGCCCCGCGGATCGCCGAAAGCACGTCCTCGCAGTAGCGGGCCTTCGGCACCACGCGGCGCGCGTTCTCCATCGCCACCGGGTCGAAGGCGCGCACGCGGGCGCCGGCCTCCGTAAGAGCGCGCATGATCTCCAGCGCGACCGAATCGCGCACGTCATCGGTGTTCGGCTTGAACGAGAGGCCGAGCACGCCGATCTCCTTGCCGCGGAGGCCGCCGAGGGCCGCGCGGGTCTTCTCCACCACGCGCCGCCACTGGCCGTCATTGACCTCGATCGCGGCCTGCACGATCTTCATCGGCTCGCCGGCACGGCGCGCGAACGCCACGAGAGCCAGCGTGTCCTTCGGGAAGCAGGAGCCGCCGTAGCCCGCCCCGGCGTGGAGGAACTTCGATCCGATCCGCTTGTCGAGGCCCATCCCGCGGGCGACCACCTTGACGTCGGCGCCGACCTTCTCGCACAGGTTCGCGACCTCGTTGATGAACGAGATCTTCGTCGCGAGAAACGCATTCGACGCGTACTTGATCAGCTCGGCCGTCTCGACCGACGTGCTCACGATCGGCGAGTCGTTGAGGTAGAGCGGACGGTACATGTCGCTCAGGATCTGTTCGGCGCGCTTCGACCAGGTTCCGATGACGACGCGGTCGGGGCGCATGAAATCCTCGACCGCGCTCCCCTCGCGCAGGAACTCGGGATTGCTCGCCACGTCGAAGGGGATCGGACGGGCCTGCTGCCGGGCGATCGACTCCCGGATGCGCGCCGCGGTGCCCACCGGCGCCGTGCTCTTCTGCACGACGAGCCGGTAGCCGTCCATCATCCGGCCGACGGACCCCGCAACATCGAAGACCGCCGAGAGATCGGCCTCTCCGTCCGCGCCGGGCGGCGTGCCGACGGCGATCATGATCACCTGGCTTCGGCGCACGGCCTCTTGGAGATCGGTCGTGAAGCTCAAGCGGCCCTCCCGCATGTTTCGGCGGACCAGTTCTTCGATCCCGAATTCATAGAACGGGATGCGAGTCTTGCGCAGCGCCTCGATCTTGGAAGCGTCGGAATCCACGCAGATGACCTGATTGCCGAAATCGGCGAGGCAAACGCCCGTCACAAGGCCGACATAGCCGGTGCCCACCACGGCGATGGAAAAAAGGCCTTCCTCCTTGAGAATCTCTGCGCGGTCCGGGACATTCGCCTTCTTCGGCATGCGGGTGACCTCCGGTTCCAAACGGCGGGACTCAAACCTGATCAGTATAGGCAACGCGACGATCGGGGGTCAACGGCGGCAATGCGGCTCCCAAGCCTTCCGCGCGCGCTTCACAAGCATCCGGCCCGGCGCGTGCCGCGCACTTCATCCGGGCCGGTTGCTCACTCCGCCGCCGCCCGCCTCGCCACGCCGATCACGTTGGGCACGGGCCAGGCCCGCGCGTTCGTGTCGTTCTCCATGAAGCCCGTCTCGAAGCTCCCGACGAACTCCTCTTCACTCCCGGCGCCGACGTAGAGCTGCGCCTCCGGGCCGCCTTCGACGTACATCGCGCGGGCCAGTCCGAGCGGCAGATGGAGCAGCATCTCGATCAGATCGTGCGTCGCGTACGGCGAGCGCACGTGGATGAAGAGGACGCGCCCCGTCGAGTCCATCCCGACGGCGGCCGTGCTCCAGCGTCGCGGCTGCGGGCTCCAGACGTTCTCCCGCGCGCACGAGACCATCCGGATGCTCTGCACGAGGCTGTCGTAGCCCTTCGCGAGAGAATCGAACGGGTCGCACTCACGGTCGATCATCATCACGGGCGGCAGGCCGGCGCCGCGCGGGCCGAAGGCGAGCACCGCCTTGTCCCGGGAGACATGGCCGTTGTTCGTGTGGCCGCGGGTCTTCATGAGGGAGACGCTCGTGAGGTAGTCCTGCTGATACATGCTTGCGTTGATCGCGGCGACGAGCCCTTTGCGACGGCTCCACTCGCGGGCCGTGCGCCCCTCGCCCTCGCCGGGCGCGGAGGCGTTCAGGAGCCGGAGTTCGAAGCGCACGGGATCAATCCGGAGGATCCGGATCCGCGAATCGCCCGCGCTCGAGCGCTGCGGGGCGTCGAAGACGCCGAGATCGAGCCCGGGCTCGAGCGTCTGCCACGTC
>JAGVPR010000064.1 GCA_020052115.1 Candidatus Eiseniibacteriota bacterium | reverse complement strand
CTCCTCCGTGCCCGAAGGGGGACGCGGGACGCGGGCGCTCAGGCGATTCTCGGCGGCGGTTACGGCGCCGCTCGCGATGAGGCCGCTCGCGTCGGAGTCGCGCTTCAGCCGCTTCAGGTCCGCGCGCATCTCCGTAGCGCTCTGGTATCGGACGTCGGGGTCTTTCTCGAGCGCCTTGTTGATGACGTGCTCGAGATCGTCCGGAAGCTCGGGGTTCAGGCGGATCGGCGGCACCGGCACCCTGTGCAGAATGGCGTCGAAGAGCGCTGCGCTGGTGCGGCCTCTGAAGGGTGGGGTGCCGGTGGCCATCTCGTAGAGGACGACGCCGAACGAGAAAAGATCGGTCCGCGCGTCGAGTTCCTCTCCGAGAGCCTGTTCCGGCGACATGTACGCCACGGTCCCCATGGCGACTCCGGGGCCGGTGATGTCTTCCGCGGGAGCCGTGTCCGCCGCCGCCGTGAGCATCGCCCCCGGCGCCGCGGCGGGGGCGACCTTCGCGAGGCCGAAATCGAGGATCTTCGCCTGGCCCCGGCGGGTGATGACGATGTTGGATGGCTTGATGTCGCGATGGACGATGCCCGCAGCGTGAGCCGCCTCGAGCCCGTCGGCAATCTGGATCGCCCAGTCGAGGAGCTGCGCGAGAGGAACGCTCTTGCCCTGGATGCGTTGATCGAGGGGCTCGCCCTCGAGCAGTTCCATGGCGATGAAGGGCACGCCCTCGTGCTCGCCGATGTCGTGGATCGTGCAGATGTTCGGATGGTTCAGCGCGGAGGCGGCGCGTGCCTCGCGGCGGAAGCGCTCGAGGGCCTGGGGATCCTCGGCATGCACGTCGGGCAGGAACTTGAGCGCGACCTTCCGACCGAGCCGCGTGTCATCGGCTCGGTAGACCACACCCATGCCGCCGCCGCCGAGACGTTCGACGATCCGGTAGTGGGCGATTGTCTGACCGATTCTGGTCGTCTTCTCGTTCACGCCGGCCCATCTTAGACGGCCGGGGCGGAGCGGTCAACGAGCGGTCCCAGGCCCGCTTTCAGTACCTCAACGTTCCCGAGAGCTCCACGCCGTCGAAAGCGGGCTCGAACTTGCACACACCGCCGGTGCAGATGCGCCCGGCCTGGCGCTTCCCGGCCCACAGCGTGAGGGTTCCGCCGCCGCTCGTGACGTACGAGAGAGCGAGGGCGGGGAAGGGGCCTTCCTTCTCGCCGGGGAGGAGCCGCTGCGCGGCGTACTTGTTGTTGATCTCGATCACCGCGGCGGCCGTCCAGTGCGGCGACGCCGCGAACTCGATCTCGAAGAACTGCTGGTCGAACTCGCCGAAGCTGTACCCCGGACCGCCGCCGAGCCGGACGTGCTGGTGCTGCGCTTGGAGCATGATCGAATGCGAGTCGTCCGCGAGCCAGGCGAGATCCGCGACGACGGTTTGGTAGATCGCGTCCGACTCCTGGTAGCCGAACGCGCCACGCAGGCGGAAGTCGCCGAATCTCTCCTTCTCGAGCGACGCATACGCTTCACGGTAGAGCAGCCTCCCCTCGCTGCGCTCCGTGCGGTTGGCGTTCAGGAGCGCGCTCCATCCCGCCGGCCCCGTGATGGTGAGTTCGGCCTGCGCGCCGACCTCGTCGTCGGGATCCATGTTGTGCGCGTTCCGGCTGAGGAGGGTGTACACGTGCTCACGGGTCAAGGACGGCGGATTGTTGAGATTCACCCGGCCGTCCGCCTTGCGGATCACAGCGAAACGCCGGTAGTCCTTGCCTTCCACGACGAGCGAGAACGGGCCGGCGAGAAGGCTCGCGGAACCATATGCGGCATGTCCCATCTGCGAGCGGTCGTCGGGGACCGGCTCGAAATCGAGACCCTTCTTCCGCCCGTACTCGAGATAGATGTCCCCGAAAGAGGCGATCTTCGAGAGCCGGCCCGAGGCGACCCACTCGCGATTGGCCGGGTTGCTGCCTTCGGGCGCGTCGGGAGCGACATAGGTGAGTCCGGTGGCGCCGAGCATCCAGGCGCGGCCGGGATCGAACTCGAGGTCCGCGCCGCGCACATCGCGCTCCGCCTCGAACGGTGTTCCGGAGAATGCGCTCCCCCGGAATCGGCCGGCCTCTGCGGAGGCGATGATTCCGTCGAGCGCCGTATCCACGCGGATGGCGCGATCCTCGTACGCGGCGAACACGAGCCCGCGGCCGAAGAGCCCGTAGAAATGCCCCGCGCGCACCGAGGCGTCGCCGAGCGAGAACTCGAGGAACCGGTGACGGATCCCGTTCTCGCGGAACCCTTCCTCGGAGGGCTGCCGGGCGTTGAGCAGCACGCCGGTGCGGAATGATCCGAAGAGGTAGCTGACGTCCAGCCAGTTCTCGAAGATCTCGCGCCGCGTCTTGCTGTGATACGAATACTCGAACTGTTCCGTGGCGGTCACGGCTTCCAAGTTGGAATCAGCGGAGGAGCCACCGGCGGACAAGAGGGTGAACAGAAGTGCCGCGGCCCCGGCGCGCCTCACCTCCCGCCCTCCGGCACGGCGACCGAGTCGGGCCGGGCGGCGAGCAGCGCGTCCACGCGGCTTCGCAGCTCGCGCTCATCGCCGGCGCGGTACCCGACGTGGTGGTAGACCTCCTTGCCGCTCCGGTCGTACAGCACGAGGTAGGGGACCGCGGTGCCAACCTGAAGCAGGCGGTTCACCTCGCCCGCCGTATCGAGCGGGACGATCAGATCGAACCCCTTCGACTTCATGTAGGGGCGGACCTTGGCCACGCTCTTAGGGCTGTCAATGCTGATGGCGTAGACGGTGAGGCGCCCCTTCGTCTCGCGCGCGAGGGCGTCGAGATGAGGCATCTCGGTGAGGCAGGGACCGCACCAGGTCGCCCAGAACGAGAGGAGCACCGGGCCTCGGGTCAGGGCCTCGCTGAAGCGCACTTCCTTGCCCTCGATCGTGCGAAGGCTCCAATCGGAAATCCCTCCGGCCGCCGGCGTTTTCTCTCCCGCGGCGCCGGCGACGGGCGCACCGGCCAGAATGAAAAGGGTCGCGACGGCGGACGCAGCGCACGCGAGAAGGCGAACGAGTCTGTCCCCGATCATTCGAGCGGACGCTCCTTCCTTCATGAGCCGGCCCGCCCCGGCAGCGAGCCGGGGCGGGCGCGGGTGAATCGTTGGTGCGCGGCCTACTTGGCCAGGATCATCTTCACGGACTTGCTCTCGCCGTTCACCGACACGCGGGCAAGGTAGACGCCGCTCGGCATCTGCCGGCCCGACTGCGAACGACCGTCCCAGATCAGGTCGTGCGCGCCGGCGGCCATGCCGCCCTTCCAGAGCGTGCGGACGCGACGGCCCTGGATGTCGAACAGAGCCACGTCGGTCTGCGTCGTCCCCGTGCCGCCGATCGTGAATTTGATGTGCGCCAGCGGATTGAACGGGTTCGGGCCGACGATGGGCCTGCTCGCCAGATAGGGCGCGGTGATCCCGGGCTCATCCACGGCGACGAGGTCGGTGCCGAGCCAGTGGAGGACCCGCTGCATGAGGAGGTTTCTCTGCGTGACGTTCGTGAGGCCTTCGAAGCCGAAGCCCAAGTACGCGACCTTGGAGGAGCCGGTCTGCTTGTGCACGGCGGCTTCCTGGTTCGCGACGTAGAGAAGGAAGCCCACACCGGTGCCGTACGGGTGGATCTCGTCCGGATAGGTCTGCGTCGCGCCGCTGAGCGTGAGGGTGAGACCGTCGCCGATCGGGTCGCCGGCCACGCCGGTCAGCGACATGTCGTTCGTGTCGTCACGGATCCACCGGGAGCCGAGGTAGTTGCGATACCAAGCCCGCGAGTCCACGGTCGAGTTCCCGCTGCCTGCCGACGTGGAGTCGCACATGTCCCATCCGATGTCCTGGCCGGCGATGAAGAGGAGGCCGCCGGCGTCCAAGTACGATCCGAGATTCGCGCGATCGGTCGGATCGAGGGTGGGCGTTTCGAGCCCGGTCTCCCACATGATCGTGTGGAAGTAATCGAGCTTCGAGGCCGCCAGGGGGCCGTCGGCACCGCGCACCCAGGAGGCGTAGGAGCTGACGCCGTTGGCGGCGAGGGCCTGTACGAAGGAGTTCTCGTACGTCTGGCCGCCGTCGTCATCCACGATGAGGACTGTGATCCCGTCGGAGATGACCTTGAAGTACTGCGTCCACACCTCCGCCGGATTGTTCTGGCTCGTCGCCGTGATCGTCACGGTGCCGCTACCGGTCGTGTCCAGAGGTTGGATGTCCACTCGGATGGAATCCTGCGCGTCCGGCTGAACGGTCAACGTGAAATCCGTCTGCCACGGCGGATAGCACTGTCCGTTCGCGCAAACGGAGACGCCCCAACCGGCCGGCAGGCTCTGGGCGATCTGGACGTTGTACGTATCCTCCAGCACCCCGATGTTGCTGATGAGCGAATTGTAGGCGCGCAGCGTCCCCATGGGCGAAACGTCCGCGTGGTCGTACCAGCCGTAGAAGAAGGCGTAGTTCGTCGTGTTGGCGAGCGTCGTGACGGACTGGAGAACTTCCTTCGTGTTGTCGTCCTGCACCCAGGCGACAATGTAGACATCGCGCCAGGCCGGATTCGCGTACCCCTTGAAATTGAAGTTCAGCGTCTGGCCGCTGTTGATCGTCAGCGTCGTCCCCGGCGCGTCCGGGAGGAACTTCCTCATCGTGCAGTAGAAGTCCACCTCGCCGTTATTGCCCGGCGGCGTGGCGTAGTGCACATAGGGCTCGACGATGGCGACACGCAGCTTCAGGCCCGAGGCCGGCACCGTCGTCTCCGCGGTGATCTGTATGCCAACGCTGATCGAGTCGGCCGCGATGCTCGCCGTCGCGTCCATGTCCAGAGGCGCCGGCACCCCGAGGCGGTACTTGGCGGCCGTCTCCAGCGCGGGATAGCTTCCGGTCGTGGTTCCGGAACCGTCCGTCTCCAGCATCGGGACGGCGTTCACCCCGTAGTAGATCCGCCGCGCGTAGTTCTCGGCCGTGTTCGCGACGTAGAAGGGGTCCGTCGCGCTCGGCCAGGACATGTGGTACTGGATGTTGACGGCCCGCAGCGCGGTGTAGTCGCTGATGAACTGGTGCGTGATCGGGTTCTGCGTCGCGCAGGGCCCGCAGCTCACGTTCGTGAACGACTCCACGAGCACGGCGCGTTGCGCGGCCAGGCCGCTCCCGGGAAGGCAGACTGCGAATGCGACAAGCAGGATCGAGAGCAGACGCAAGCGTCTCATCGGGGCTTTCCTCCGGCTGTGGGTGTGTGGAGCGATGGTCCGTCGCTGGAGCGGACGGGATGAGCGATGCCGGTGCCGACGAGGCTGGAGCCGGCCTGGAGTACCGTCTTCGATGCCGAGTTCTGAACGAAGGCGACGACCGAGAGGTTTTCCGGCAGCCAATTCGTGTTCCTCGCGAGCGAGACTGTGCGGACCAGCGGACGGCCCGCCTCGAGCGCGGGCAAGGCGGAGGCGTCCGCCGCAAAGTCGCGCATGACCCAGTGGAACTCCGTCTCCCCCTCGCTGCCGGGAGGGGACTCGAACTGGACCGGGTTCTCGACGAGCGCCACGTTCAAGACGCAGCCCGAGAGATTCACGCGGCGATCCGAGGTGAGCGTGACAGTCACCGGCACCTCCGTCCCGGTCACCGGGGCCTCCACGGTGATCGCGAAGCCGGGGCTGCCGGCGAGGATCTCGTCCACGAGCGGCAGGAGATCCTCGAACGCGAGAGGATTTCCGGACTGTCCCAGGAGCGCGCCGTTGCCGACGAGCGTCGGGATGCCGCCTCCGAGCAAGCCCTGGTAGAAGCTCATCCGCGCGTTGTTGTCCGCCGTGTTCGCTTGGTGCATCGGGTCGGTAACGAGCGGCCAGCTCATGCTGTACTTGATGAGCAGCACGCGCTCGGGTCCGTAGCCGCGCCGGCCCATGAGACCGTACAACTCCGCCGCCAGCGCAGGGCATCCCACGCAGCTCACGTTAGAGAAGGACTCGAAGAGCAGGACCCGCGGGGCTCCGGGCGCCAGCTCGCTCAACTCGAAATCGGCTTGGGCCATTTCGGTGGGGTTCAGGGTGATCACCAGCGAATCGGGATCGCTCGCGTAGCCGTCGAGGAAGACGCGGACGACATGCTCGCCGGGCGCCACGGAGAGGAGGGTATCGGGGGTGAGGGATCCGGTCGGCACTCCGTCCAATGCGATCGCTGCCCCGGGCGGATTCGAGCGAACCGCCAAGGCGCCGGGGTGGGGCTCGAAGTACGGCGCCTCCCGGCCGCAAGAGGCCGAGAAGGCCGCGCCCGCCACCACCAACAGTATGGCCAGAGTTTTGCTGATCACGGAGTCCGCTAGTACCGGCCCCTTGTCTGAGCGGTTGATCGAGTATCTATCATACTCCATCAGACGTTAGGGGCGCAAACTCTTTTTCCGGCCCTGAACTGTGTCTGCCTGTTACCAATGCGAAGAGCCGGGGAATCCGCAGCCAGCCGGCCTACTTCTTCCGGCTGTAAGTCATCTCGACCGTTTTGAACTCTTTCGGGGTGCCCACCTCGTCGTAGATCTCGAACTGGCGCGTGTCGTCGTCCAGCCATCGGAACACGTATTTCACATCCTTGTCCTTCACGTTCTTGAACGGTTCATCCATCTTGCCCAAGAGTGTGAGGACCTTTCCGCTCTTGTCCGCGGCGCCGTTGGCGGTAAAGAGGGCCGTGCCCATATCGTCGAACCAGGTCATCCAGAAGCGGGCCCGATACTTGTCGTATCCGAAGTTGCCCCTGCCCGAGAATGGCGCGCCCATCATCGCTCCGTGGTCTTCGAACGCCAGATAGCGGCCTCCGAGGATCATCTCGCCATGACTCGTTCCCTCCGAAATCTGCGGATCCATGCCCGGGCCGAACCACACCTTCGAGGACACCGTCCAGTCGCCGGCCATCTTCGCCAGAGCGGCGTGCTCGGGTGCCGGTGCGGCCATCTGCTGCCACATCTCCATGAGCTTCTGCGCGTCTTCGGCGCTCGGCGCGGCAGGCTCCTCGGCCGCGGCGACCCCGGCGAATAGAACGAGGGCGACGATCAAGCAGCAGGCTCGCATGAGTCTTCTCCTTCCGGATTTGGCGATTCGTTTCTACGTAGGCGGGGCCACGTGTGGCCCCGCTCTCACAGGAGCAGTCAGAGGATACTACGATGCGGCGCGGGGCGAGGGCTAGATCGGAAGCCAGTACGTGACCTTCGCGAGAAGCACGCTCTCGGGCTCGTTCTTGAATAGAGGTGCGGTCCCGATCCCTCCGTCGAAGGAGCCGGGCTTCGAGTGGAACGCTCGCTCGTCGTAGCTCGAGCGGCTCTGGGTCCACACGAGAAAGAGCGTGCTCCCCGGGCGATACTGCCACCGGTAGACGACGTTGAGATTCACCGAGCCGTACCGGAAGTCGCTGTCGTCCACGCTGAAGCCGTCGGCCGCATACGGGGCGAGATCGTAGGTGTCCGGACGGAGGAGCTCGCGGGGCCGGCTGTAGTCGCCCACGGTGAGGAACGGCTGAGCGTAGATCTCCAGCGAGCTGTTTCGGTTGAAGATCAGATTCGTCCGGAGCCGCACATCCAGCGTCTTCTGTTGGATCTCGCCGAACACAAAGCTGACCCCGCCGATCCCGCCGCCCGGGTTCTCGAAGTTCTCGATGTGCTGCGTGTCGTCGCGGCGGGTTTGGTAGCCCAGTTCGATCTCGTGACTCGTTGCGCTGGTCTGGTTCCACCGCAAGCCCAGGCTCAGGTGATGGCTTGCGTTCTTCGCCGTGTCGAAGTAGTGGGAATTCTCGATGTTCACGACCGCGTTCTTCCGCGTGTCGGTGCTCGCTCCGTACCAACCGCCGTAGGTCTCCGGCTCGCCGATGAGCGGTCCGCCGCCGGGGACCGCGCTTCGCTCCCCGTCGAGAAGGAGCACGCTGTTTCGCGTCTCGTGCCGCTGCGTGCCGCGGGCGTTCCACTGCAAACCGAACCAGGCTTCCTCGAATCCGCGAAGCTGTGCCCACCCGTTCACGTTTCCCGTAGTGAATGCCGGGTGGCCTTGGTCATACGACCAGACCCGCGAGTTCGTCTGCAGGTCGTATCCGGTGCGCGCCCCGTAGAGCCAGCTCCGGCTCAGGTTCAGGTTCAAGTTGCCGCGGTTCATGAGCCGGCTGTCGCCGTCGGGGGAGTAGCGGTAGGAGAGCCAGCCGCCCGCGTCAATCTCATCCGGCGCGCTGAGGAATCCGATGTCGTTGAGATCGAGCCGGTCGCTTTCCCACCGGCCGTAAACCCCGCCGTGGAGCTTCCCGGCGTCGCGGCTCAAGTCCAACTCGCCGCCCGTGCCGTAGGTGCGCGCAGGCCGGAAGGCGGCTTCCGACTTCAGCCGCTCCGGACTGATGACCGAACCAACGAACGATCCCTGGACCGCGTAGGCGCGGTCGGCGAAGCGGAGATCGAAGTCCGCGCCCGAGGTGTACGCTTCGCGCGAGGCTCGGTCGCCGTAATCATCGCGGCTCGCCGCGTTGAGAACCGCCGTCTGCATGAGACTGACGCGCTGGTCGCCGCCCGAGAGTTCCTTGCCGAGCCGGCCCACGACGTAGCGCGAGAGCTGCGAGCCGTTCCTGAAGACGTTGTGCGTCCGGCCCTCTCCCGTGACATCGGTGGAAGCGACGAGCGCAGCCAGGGAGACGTCGCCCCCGGTCTTCCCGGTGAGCTTCGTGGCGTAACGGATGCGGGAGTTCTCGCTGCCGGTCCCGATCCGCCTCGAGTAGAAGAGGTTGAAGTTCGGGAACTGAAAGAAGCGATTCCCCTCGACGAAGAACGGCCTCTTCTCGTCGAAGAAGGTCTCGAACGGTGAGAGATTCAGCACGGCCGGATCCGCTTCGACCTGTCCGAAGTCCGGTTGCACGGTGGCGGCAAGCGTCAGGTCGCTCGTCAACCCATACTTGAGATCCGCGCCGAAGTTCTGGAAGGAGTGGATCTTCTCGGGACCGGTGACCGCCGGATCTGTCGCGCGCATGACGAAGTAGGGGAGAACCTCGAGTTGCCGCGGGGAAGGGATGTTCTTGAGTCCCGAGAGGCGCCCGAAGCGGCTCACGAATCCCGGCGCGTCGCGGTCCCATACGACCCACGCGGTCTCCTCCCCACGGCTGTGCATGTTGCGGAAGACCTCGAGCCCCCACGGTTGCCCGTCGGCCCGGTACCGGATGGAGGAGAACGGCACGCGCAGTTCGGCGTACCATCCGTCGGCATCTTCCGACGTCTCGGCTTCCCAGACGGCGTCCCAGTCGGAGTCGGTGTCGCCGTCGTTGTAGATGTAGCTGTCCTGCTGCACACCGAGAGGGTTGACCTGGAAGTTGTACCCGGTCGTGCGATCGTGATACGGGTCTATGTAGATGCTCACGAGATCCGAATCGCTAAACCGGTCGCGCCGCGAAAGGCGCTTCGCGATGCGTCCGGGATCGTCCTCGATGCAGGCGATGGCGAAGTAGAGAGCCTCGTCGTCGTAGGCGACCTTGAAGACGGTCTGCTCGGAAGGCTCGCGTCCCCGGTCCGGGTTCCAGACGCGGAAACCCGCGTTTCCCGGCGTATCCTGCCAAGCATCGTCGTCGAGCCGGCCGTCCACGTGGATCTTCTCGCCGTCGGGGAGCGCGTGCGCCGCGACCTCGGGGACGGATCCGTCCGCCGAGTCCGCCGGAGCCGAGCCGGTCGGCTCTGACGATTCGAATCCTTCGAACGAAGCCGTCGCGTCGGTTGACGCGAGGAGGGCGGCGGCAATGAGAAGACCGATGGCGGCAGCCAGGCCGGTGCGGCGGTGCCTGGATCTGCCGGAGCGGGTGACGCGGCCGGCGTGGGTCATCTCGTCGTATCCTTCTTTTGGTCGTCAACGGACAGGCTGCCTCGTCGCAGTCGAAATAGTAGACGCTAGCGACGGATCGAGTGTTCAGAAGGATGCGCGAGATTCACGACCCGCACGATCGGCGTCCAGGGGAGCCGTTTCTCCGGAACCGGCTCCGGCAGCGGAACGCCCGGTGCGAATCCCCTTGAACACGTGGAAGGGATCCTCCGTCATAGCCTGGATGAGGAAGCACTTCGGAGAAGAGGAGAACGATTGGATTCCCTGAACGACGAGCAACTCGTGGCCCTCGCCCGCCAGGGCAATGTCACGGCGTTCAACCACCTCACCGAGCGCTGGGAGGCGAGCGTCTACCGCTTCGTCCTGCGTGTCATGGGGAATCGGGAGGACGCGCGGGACGCCTGCCAGGACGCCTTGATGAAGGCCTTCCTGAACATCGGGCGCCTGCGCGAGGGGCACAAGTTCAAGTCGTGGCTCCATCACATCGCGCTGAACGTCTGCCGCGATCGTTTCCGCGCGGCCGGCTCGCGCGTCGAGCACCTCCCGTACGAGGACGAAGGGCAGGACGAAGGCCGCGTGGCGGCCGTTCGCGCACAAGACCATTCGCCGGAGGGAGACGCGGAGACGTCGCACCTGGCGGATCTTCTCGACCGGATGCTGGCGCGCATCCCCGTGGAGCAACGAACGGCGATCCTGCTCCGCGAGTACCACGGTTTCAGTTCCGAGGAGATCGCCGAGATCACCGGTGTGCCCGCGGCGACGGTCCGCACCCGGATCTTCTACGGGCTTCGCACCGTGAGACGACAATTGACGGCCCAAGGATGGAATTGAGGGGGTAGCGCCCAGCGGAGGGAGGTTGAGCCGGATGGCGGATCGTCCCCTGGATGTGAGATTCGAGAGGCTGGTGGCTCTCCTGTACGGAGAACTGCCGCCGGCGGAGGAGCGTTCGCTGCGCGCCGAGATCGAGAGCGATCCCGCGCTGCGGGCAGCGTGGGAGGAGATCTCCTCGGCCCGCGAATTCCTGGGAAGGGTGCCGGAGGAGCCGGCGCCGTCGTTCGTCTTCCTGGACGAGTCCCATCTCCCGGCGCGCCGGCGCTTGTCGCGGTTCTTCCCGGTTCTGGCGCCGTGGGCGGCCGCGGCGTGCTTGATGACCGCGGAGCCGGCGCCGAAGGAGGAGAGCATGAGGTAGCTCGCGGCCGCGTGCATGATGATGTAGAGGCCGTAGGTCTCCACCCCCATGTGCCGGATGAGATAGGGGACGGCGAAGAAATTGATGGCGGCCAGGGAGACCTGGCCCAGGGCGTTGAAGCCCATGTTGCGCGCGAAGCGGAATGATTTCTCAGACATCCCGGGTTAAGTATATATAAAGAGGGAAGATGCCGGCCGCCCTCCCATCCCTCCCCTTGCAGGTCCGGGTCCAGTATCATACGATTCCTTGGACAGGGGCGCGCCCATGCGCAATACCACGATCGCGGCGGGATGTCTGTGCTTGGCGATGTCGACGGGAGCCTGGGGACAGGACGTCTCCTGGCCGGACCTCGCCGACCCCGCGCCCATGCTGGGCGGGGGGACGCGCGACGCGGCCGTTGTGGTCGGTATCTCAGGCTACGCTTTCGTGAGTCCGGTGCCCGGGGCGGATGCCAATGCCAAGGGTTGGTACTCCTATTTGGCCGAAACGAGGGGAGTCCCGACAGAGAACATCCGGCTTTTGATTGACAGCCACGCGACCCGCGAGGGGATATTGAAAGCCGCGCGCGAAGCCGCGCAACGCGCCGGCCGCACTGGGACGCTGTGGTTCGTGTTCATAGGGCATGGAGCGCCCGCCGCCGATGGGGAGGACGGACTTCTGGTCGGAATGGATGCCCAGCAGCAGGCGGACAGCCTCCAAGAACGCGGCGTCCGGCGCGGGGAGCTTCTCGCCCTCCTCGCCGGCAGCAAGGCGCGGGCCATCCACGTGGTCATCGACGCTTGTTTTTCAGGCCGCGGCTCGGATGGGGGCGCCATAGTCCCCGGCCTGCAGCCGCTGGTCACCGTCGCCGCGCCACGGCCGGCCAAGCCCAGGATGGTGATCCTGACAGCGGCCAAAGGGGACCAATTCGCAGGCCCCCTGCCAGGTGAGGACCGCCCGGCTTTCAGCTATTTGGTCCTTGGAGGGCTGCGCGGCTGGGCGGCAGCCCAGGGCAAACAAGTGACGTCCGGGGACCTCTGGCGTTATGCCAAACGCGTCCTGGAAAGCACCTTGCGGGGACGAGAACAGACGCCCGAACTGATCGGTGACGAAAAGGCGGTGTTCGGGACCTCGGCCGGAGAAGAAGGGCCGGATCTCCCGCGGATGGCGATGGCGACGGCCGGCCGCAATCCATCCGCATCCGCGGCGCCGTCGCGCGGCAGGCCGAGGATCCAATGGGTGACGATCCCCGGCGGGACATTCCTGATGGGGAGCGATGACCTCCCCGCCTTGACCAGGCCCAGACATCGGGTCAAGGTGCCCACGTTCGACATGGCGAAGACCGCGGTCACGAATGCGCAGTACGATGCGTGCGTGCGCTCGGGACACTGCACGCCCCCTCATGATGGCTGGCCGGTGCCTGCCGGGGAAGAGCGCCATCCCGTCGTGCACGTCGACTGGGAGCAGGCCAGGGCCTTCTCCTTATGGGTGGGGGGCAGACTGCCCAGCGAAGCCGAATGGGAATATGCGGCTCTCAGCGCGGGCCGGGATTGGAAGTATCCTTGGGGGGACGGCTCCGCGACCTGCGAAAGAGCCGTGATTGCCGGCTGTCGCGGCGCCACGGCACCGGTATGCTCCAAGACCGCGGGGAACACTCGCCAGGGGCTCTGCGACATGGCGGGAAACGTCTGGCAATGGGTGCAGGACTGGTATCACGATTCATATCACGGAGCGCCGGCCGACGGCAGCGCCTGGACCGATTCCACGGGATTGGGGATGTGCCGCGTCGTCCGAGGAGGGTCCTGGGACAGCCCCCCCAAGAATGTCCGTTCCGGTTTCCGGGCTTGCGTCACTCCCATCGGGCAGGACGGCTTTATAGGCTTCCGCCCTGCACGGTCCCGCTAGACGGGGAACTTCCTTCGCAGGATGCGCCAGCGTTCCGCCCAAGGCTTGCGCCAGGTCAGGTAGGCCTTGGTGGCCCGGAGTCCGGCCCAGCCCCGCCGCAAGGCGGCGAAATAAGCGCGGTCGACCCAGCCCGGCCTAGGGAGCCGGCCCGCCAGGTCCGCCAGAGGCCGGAGATCATCCGGGTGGCGTCGGCAGTATTCGTAGATGGTCACGTCGATGGCCTGGCGCCACAGGGCCTGGAACAAGGCCTCGGGGAAAAGCCCCCGGCAGCGCGGCTGCCGCAGGCAATCCTCCAGGTCCTTGACCGTGTCGAGGCCGCCCAGCCCCTGCCGCAGCAGCAGCTGGAAGCCCCAGCTGTCCTCCAGGCGGCGCCACATGACCAGAGGCTCCGGGATGAAGCAGGCCCCGTACTTGGCGCCCGCATAGAAGATCTTGTACGCGTCCAGGTGCCAGGGCAGGCGCGCCGCCAGTTCGAAGGCCCCCGATTCCTCCACCGCGGCCCGCCGGAACAGGGCCGAATAGCCCACCACCCAGTTGCCGCGGCGCAGATAGGTGGAGATGAACTCGGCCGGGCTGAGATAGCAGGCCCGCGGGGAGATGACCAAAGTGTGATAGGGCCCCAGGTCCCGGCCGTCCTCGCTCATGATGCGCCCCAAGGCGGAGCAGAGGCCGGCCCGCGGATGCCGGGCCAGCAAGGACAGCGACTTCTCGAAGAACTCCGGCAGGAGCACGTCGTCGGCCGCGGAGAAGATGACGTAGTCGCCCCGGCACTCCTTCCAGCCGGTGCGCAGGGCCGGATAGACCCCCTGGTTGCGCTCGTGGCGCAGCAGCCGGACGAAGGGCAGGCGCTTGGCGAAGGACTCCACCACGGCCACGCTGTCGTCGGTGGAAGCGTCGTCGATGACGATGACTTCGAGGGGGAGGACGGTCTGGCGCGCGATGGCCTCCAGGGACTGGGGCAGGAAGCGGGCGTGGTTGTAGTTCGGCATGAGCACCGAGACCGTGCCGAGCTTCCCGCCCGCGGCCATGGCTCAGAGCAGGCCGCAGGCGGCCAGTTCCCGGCGCAAGAGCGGCCGGTTCGCGGCGGTGAGCGCGGTCAGGG
>JAGVPR010000221.1 GCA_020052115.1 Candidatus Eiseniibacteriota bacterium | reverse complement strand
CGTCACCGGCGTGCGGCAGGTCGTCGAGATTCCCGGCGGGGTGGCGGTCGTCGCCGATTCCACGTGGGCCGCATGGAGGGGACGCGACGCCCTGGAGGTGCGCTGGGACGAGGGAGAGAACGCCGGGATCAGCACGGAATCGCTGCGGGCGGCCTTCCACGAGAAGCTCGCGGGGCCGGCCGCTGCGGCGCGTCAGGAAGGCGACGCGGAGGCGGCCCTGAGCCGCGCCGTCCGGAAGATCGAGGCGATCTACGAGCTGCCGTTCCTCGCGCACGCCTCGATCGAGCCGATGAGCTGCATCGCGGACGCGCGTGCCGACCGCTGTGAAGTGTGGGCGCCGACGCAGGCGCCTCAGTGGGCCCACCGGGCGGTGTCGGGAATCCTCGAGCTTCCGCCGGAGAAGGTGCGGGTGAACACGATTCTCTCGGGCGGCGCTTTCGGCCGCCGGCTGGTGTTCGACTTCGTCACGGAGGCGGTTCAGCTGTCGAAGGCCACTGGCCTGCCGGTCAAGGTCGTGTGGACGCGCGAGGACGACATGCGCCACGACTTCTATCGGCCGATGAGCGTGCACCGATTGAGCGCGGCGCTGGGCGCATCGGGCGAGGTGGCGGCTTGGTCGCACCGGATCGCTGCGCCATCCATCGTGGCGCAGCTCTTCGGCGAGGAGGCTGCGGCCGGGGAACCGGACGCCGTGGACGGCGCTGCCGGCCTGCCGTATGCGATCCCGAACGTCCTTGTGGATTATGTGCGCGTGAACACGCCGGTGCCGGCGGGATGGTGGCGCTCGGTGTACAACACGCAGAACGCTTTTGTGAACGAGTGCTTCCTCGACGAGATCGCGCAGGCGACCGGGACCGATCCCTTCGAGCTGCGCCGGCGGCTTCTGCCCGAAGGCTCGCGCCTTCGCCGCGTGCTGGAGACGGCGGCCGACCGCGCGGGGTGGGGCGGCGTTCTTCCGCCGGGCCGCTTCCGGGGCATCGCGTGTCATGAGTCATTCGGGAGCTTCGTCGCGCAGGTCGCAGAGGTTTCGCCCGGACCACCGGTGCGCGTGCACCGAGTCGTCTGTGTCGTGGACTGCGGCATCGCGGCGCACCCGGACGGTGTGATCGCGCAGATGGAGGGCGGGGTCACCTTCGGTCTCTCGGCGGCCCTCGGCGAGCGGATCCGGGTGGAGCGTGGGCGGATCGTCGAGGCGAACTTCGATGGCTACCCGGTTCTTCGCTTCGCGGAGGCTCCGCCCATCGAGGTGCACATCGTTCCGAGCGGCGAGGCCCCGGGAGGGGCCGGTGAGCCCGGCGTTCCCGTGATCGCTCCGGCGGTTGCGAACGCGCTGCTCGCAGCCACGGGACGTCCGTGGAGAAGCCTCCCGTTCGGGGGAGGAGGAGCCGGACGAGAGTGAGGCGGCGCGGTCACGGTATCTCGCGGGCTCGGAGCAGCAGAACGCACGCTCGCTCCCGCACCGGCTCGAAGTCTCCGGGGTCGCCTGCGATCGGTGTCAGATCATGCGGTCCACGGACCACACGATCATGCGCATCGAGCGCCGGCAGTCCGCGCAGCTCGTGTCAATGGCGCTGAGGAGCTCGTCCACCTTGGCCTCGTCCACGACGGTGAAGATGATGGACGAGGTCTCCGGGAAGGCGCGCGAGCCGAGTCGCATGCCGGTCCGGCCCGTGCCGTAGACCGTCGGGATCTCGGTGTAGCCGTGCACCCGGTGCTCCGTCAGCGCCGCCTCCACCTTCCCCTTGTGCCCGCTCTCGACGATGATCATGAGCATTCGCATGGCGGTCACTCGCTCACGCCGACCCGGCGCAAGAGGGCCATCATCGGGCAACTCCGGCTGAACGCCGACTGCAACAGGTTCAATCCCACGAAGGCGGTGAAGAGCAGGAACCACGGGCTCACGAACCACCCCAGGGCCAGCGAGACGAGGATGAAGGTGCCCGCGATGCCGCGCAGCCACTCGTTCAGACGCATCGGATCCTCCTTCTTGTTGAGCGTCAGGCGCCGCGGCGCCTGAGGAGCATGTAGTAGAGCAACGGGATGACGACCAGTGTGAGCGCCGTGGAAACGACGACTCCGAAGATGAGCGTGACGGCGAGACCTTGGAAAATCGGGTCCAGCACGATGACGAGACCGCCCACGACCAGGGCCGCCGCGGTCAGCACGATCGGACGGAATCGAACGGCGCCTGCTTTCAGGACCGCCTCCTCGAGGCTCGAACCGCCCTCGAGCTCCAGGTTGATGAAGTCCACGAGGAGAATCGAGTTCCGCACGATGATCCCGGCGAGGGCGATGAAGCCGATCATCGAGGTCGCCGTGAAGAACAGCCCCGTCGCCCAATGTCCGGGGAGGATGCCGATGAGCGTGAGCGGGATCGGGGCCATGATGATGAGCGGGATGAGGAAGCTCCCGAACCAGGCGACGACGAGGCCGTAGACGAGCACCATCACGGCGGCGAATGCGATCCCCATGTCGCGGAACACCTCGTACGTGATCTGCCACTCGCCGTCCCACTTGAGGCGGATCCTCTCCTCGGACTCCGGCCCGGCCGAGTAGAGTTGCTCGATCGCATAGCCCTCCGGGAGCGCGAGCGACGCCACCGCCTTCTTCATGTCGAGGATGCCGTAGATCGGACTCTCCTGGCGGCCGGCCACCTCTCCCGTGATGTAGACCACGCGGCGGAGGTTCTTGTGGTAGATCGCGCGGTCCTCGGTCGTCTGCACGACCTCCACGAGATCCGAGAGCGGCACCATGTTTCCGTCGGGCGCGTGAAGCGACAGACCGTCGAGATCCGCCAGGCCGGGCCGCTCGGGCCGCTCGGTTCTGAGGACGATCGGAACCGGCTGCCGCTCCGTCTCGGTGTGCAGAAGGGCGACCTCGGCCCCGGCGCCCGCGAGGCGCAGTTCCTGCGCGATCATCTCGGTCGAGATGCCGGCCAGCGCGGCCCGCTCGGAATCCACGCGGATGTCGAGCTTCGGCTGCGGGTCCTCGACGAACCAATCAACGTCAACGATTCCAGGCGTCTTCTCGAAGATCTCGCGCACCTGCAATGCGACCTCGCGCTGCCGCTCGGGGTCCGGACCGTAGATCTCGGCCACCATGGTCGAGAGCACCGGCGGACCGGGCGGGACCTCGGCCACCTTGATCCGCGCCCCGTAGCGCGCTGCGACCGGCTCCAGCAGCGGCCGCACGCGCTTCGCGATCGCATGGCTCTGCTTGGAACGGTGGTGCTTTCCCGCGAGGTTCACCTGGATATCGGCCGCATTCGGAGCCTGGCGGAGGAAGTAGTGCCGGACGAGGCCGTTGAAGTTGATCGGCGCGGCCGTTCCGACGTAGACGTGGTAGTCGGTGACCTCCGGCTGTTCGCGAATGACCGCGGCCATCGCGCGGGTCGCCGCTGCGGTCCGCTCGAGCGGCGCACCCTCCGGCATGTCAACGATGACCTGGAACTCGCTCTTGTTGTCGTAGGGAAGCATCTTCACCCGAACGGCCCGCACCTGAACGAGCGCGATGGACGCCGCGAGCAGGAGCACGACTGCCGTCAACGCCGCTGCTCGCCGGCGAGGACTCGAGAGCAGCGGCCGCATCACCGCTTCGTAGGTGCGGCGGATCCGGCTCTCGGCCGGCGTCTCGGCGGCGGGACCGGTCTCGGGCGAACCGACCTTCGCGTGCGACCGCAGCACGCGGAGCGCCACCCACGGGGTCACGATGAAGGCCACGAGGAGCGAGAAGAACATGGCCGCCGACGCATTGATCGGGATCGGCCTCATGTAAGGGCCCATCAGCCCGGAGACGAATGCCAGCGGCAAGAGCGCCGCGATCACCGTGAACGTCGCGAGGATCGTCGGGTTGCCGACCTCGTCGGTGGCATACACCGCCGCCTTCTCCGGCGTGGTCCATCCGAGCTGGAAATGCCGGTGGATGTTCTCGACCACGACGATGGCATCGTCCACGAGGATGCCGATGGCGAAGATGAGCGCGAAGAGCGTCACGCGGTTCAGCGTGTAACCAAA
Organism: Candidatus Eiseniibacteriota bacterium; assembly: GCA_020052115.1. Taxonomy (GTDB): domain Bacteria; phylum Eisenbacteria; class RBG-16-71-46; order JAGVPR01; family JAGVPR01; genus JAGVPR01. The sequence continues at coordinate 299 of JAGVPR010000221.1, read as the reverse complement.
CAACGTGCTCGTCGCCAGCGTCAGGGCGAGCGTCACCGGGACCGCCACCGCGAGGATGATGGCTTCGCGCCGGCCCAGGGCGAAGAGCACGAGCAGCACGACGGCGGCCGTGGCGATCAGGACGTGCAGGATGAGCTCGTTCGACTTCTCCTGGGCCGTCTCGCCGTAGTCGCGCGTGACCGTCACGTGGACGCCGGCGGGAATCGTGGTGCGCTCGAGCGACGCCACGGCCCGTTCGATGCGATGCGTCAGCGCGACGGCGTTGGCCCCGCGCTTCTTCGACACCGCGACCGTGACCG
>JAGVPR010000111.1 GCA_020052115.1 Candidatus Eiseniibacteriota bacterium | reverse complement strand
TTCGGGCGGCGAGTTGTTCAAGGCCGCCGATTTGCCGGAGGCGCCGGCGGCGGCGCGCGCCGCGCTTCGCATCGGGGAGGGCCACCGGCCGAACATCCGGGCGAAGCGGAGGCCCTGGAAGACCGTGTACCCCCCGAACACCTCATCAGCGCCGTCCCCCGCGAGGATCACCTTCACGTCCTCGCGGGCGAGCCGCGAAACATGGTACGTGGGAAGCGCGGAGGAGTCGCCGAGCGGCTCGCCGGTACACCGTACGATCGCGTCCACCGTTGCGAAGAGCTCGTCGCGCATCTGCGAAGCACGAAGTGTGCGCACTCGATGCGACGTGCCGCAGGCCTCCGCCACCCGGCTCGCATCACCCGATTCGTCGAAGCCCTCCTCTTCGAATGCGATCGTGAAGGTTCGCACCGGCTCCCGCATCACGCGGCTCATGTATGCGACGACGAGGCTCGAGTCGGGCCCGCCGCTGAGGAACGCGCCGAGCGGAACATCGCTCACCGTCCGGAGCCGCACCGCCTCTTCGAGGCGCGCATCCAGCTCGTCCCGGAGCCTCTCCTCGGCGCGCCGGTCCACCGGCGTGTGCGACGGCCTTGCGAAGCTCAGGTCCCAGTACCGAGTGATCGCCAGGCGCTCCCCGTCGAACTCGAGCACGCACCCTGGGGGGAGCTTGCGGATGTGCGCGTAGAGCGTGTCCGGCTCGGGCACGAAGCCGAACCGGAAGAACGGGTGCACCGCGGCTCGGTTCATCTCGCGAAGCTCGGGAGCGGCTACGAGAAGCGGCGTGACCTCCGAGCCGAAGAGGAAGCGGCCGCGTTCGTGCGCGTAGTAGAGCGGCTTCTTGCCGAGCCGGTCGCGGGCCAGCAAGAGGCGGCGGCGAGTGCGATCGTAGAGGGCGATGGCGAACATCCCGCGCAGCTTCTCGACGAATCGCGGGCCGAGTTCCTCGTAGAGATGGACCGCGGTCTCGACGTCCGAACGGGAGCGGAACAAATGACCGCGCCCTTCGAGCTCGTCTCGGAGCGCGCGGAAGTTGTAGATCTCGCCGTTGCAGACCGCGACCACCCGACCGTCTTCGCTGGCGATCGGCTGGCGGCCCCCTTCGACATCGATCACGCTCAGTCGCCGGATGGCGAGCCCAACGCCGCCCTCGACGAAGTGGCCCTCGTCATCGGGACCGCGGTGCTCGAGCGTATGCGCCATGCGGCCGAGGAGATCCCGGCCGGCCTCACGGGCGCCGTAGATGCCGCAGATGCCGCACACGCTACGCGTCCCGCGCGAGCCGCGAGAAGAGCCGCCAGTACGTCTCGCCGATCCGGATCATGTCGTGCTCCCGTGCGACGTACTCCCGCACCACGCTCGCCAGCCGCCGGCGCCGCTCGGGATCCTCAGCGAGGCGTTCGAGCGCGGCGGCCATCGCCTCCACGGTATCGCAGTGGCTTCCGAGATCGTTCCGGCAGATGACCTCATCGGGATCGTAGTTCAAGGTTACGACCGGTACGCCGTTCCTCCAGGCCTCGAGATACACGTTGGGGAAGCCTTCCTTGATGGCGGCGCCCGCCTGTGTCACACCGGTGTGCGCCAGCGCCAATGCGCCCGAGAAGACCTCGTCGATCCCCTCATTCGAGATCTGGCCGCGCCATTTCACGTTCGGCAGGCGTTCCGCCTCGGCGCGCTTCTCCTGGTAGTACGCCAGCTCGGAACGCGCCGGCCCCCCGACGATCTCGAACCGCCGCTTCGGGAGCAGCGCGGCAAGACGAAAGAGACCCTCGACCCCTTTGCGCCGATGGAGCGATCCCACCCAGACGATCGCACCGCCCTCCGGCGGAGCCGCCGGCGGGGTGAGCGGGAGGATCGTCCCGTTCGGGATCCGAAGCGGCTCGAGAACGCCGTAGTAGCGGGCCAAACCCCTCTGCTGCTTCTCCGTCTGCGCGACGACCGCCGCGGCGCGGGCGAGGACCCAGCGGTAGGACGCGAACACCGGCCACGAGATCCGCGCTTGGTCTCTCGCGCAAGCCCCTTCGTCGCAACTCAGACCCACCACCAGCGGTCGCCGGCGAGCGACCGAGAAGGCTCCGAGAAGTCCGATGAACTTCGGAAGGCCCCGGACATAGTAGACGTCCGCGTCGGCGCGCGCGAGGGCACGCCAGAGCGTCGAGGCCTGGACGAGCTTGTTCCGGCCGAATCTGTAGGAGTAGATTGGGCCGGCGTCCACGAGCCACTCCGGACCTTGTCCGAAATCCTCCGTGACGAAGCTCATCGTTGCGCCATGGCGAGTGAGTTCGTTCGCGATGAGCCGCTGCTGCACTTCGGCCCCGCCGATGATCGGAATGTCGCTGCGTCCGGCCAGCAACGGGTAGAGGTTTCCACAGATGAAGCAGACGCGCATCAGCGCTGCCCCCCACCGGCCGATCCCGAGGTTCGCCTGAAGCGGGAGAGGATCTGGGCGCGGGCGGCTCGCGGGACATCTCCCCCGAATGCGAGCGCGGCCGTGATGAAAAGCAGCGCGGCGAGCGCGATGCCGAAGATCGCGCGCGCCCACGGAGCGGCGCCGTGCAGGATGAGCGCGGAACTCGTTACGCAGACCGCGGCGAGGGTTCCATAGACGAACACCATGCGCGACAGTGACCTCCAGCCCACGAGACGCCAACGCCGTCGAAGCACCCAGAGGTGGGCCGCCAGCCCGACCAGAGCGCCGGCCGATGAAGCCGCCGCGATCCCGATGAGGCCGAAATACCGGAGCCCCAGCAATCGGAATCCGATCGAGAGCGTGAACGCGGCGGCGTTCAGGAGCGACGGCGTTCGCGTATCGCGCTGGGCGTAGAACGTGTTCGCCGTGAGCTGGGCGATCGTCCCGGCCACATAGAGCCCCGCGAGCGCCAGCACCACCTCGGTCAGCTTCTGCACATCACCGGCCGAGAACTGGCCCCTCCTGAACAGCAGGCCGAGGAGATCCCCCCCAAAGGCCGGGATCAGAAACACGACGATGAGCGCGGCCAGGATGAGTGCTTCGATGCCTCGGAGGAACAGGGCCCGCAGACGATCCGGTTCTTCGCGCGCCGAGTGCCGCGCCATTTCCGGAAGCCAAACCGCGCCGACGCCCGAGACCGTGAGGGCGCTCAAGGAACTGACGAGCCGGTTTCCGACGCTCAGAATCGTGATCGTCCCGGCGGGCAGGTACGAGAGCAGGAAACGATCGAAGGCCATGTCGGTCCGGCCGTACGCCGCACCCGCGACGAGCGGCGCCATCTGCGCCCAGAGGGGACGGAGCCCCGTCCATCGCGCGCACGTCCCGAGCCATCCGCGAATGCCGTAGGGCCACATCACGAGACACTGCACGAGGGTGCTCACGGCAAGCCCCGCCGCCCCCGCTGTGATTCCGAGGCGGCCGACAAGCACCGAGAGGGTCCCCAGTGCGGCGAGGGCGCCGAGGAGCGGCGCCGTTCCGGCGAGCACGAAGCGACCGCGCGCCAGGTGGATCGCGGTCAGGCAGACCCGCACGGCCATCAGCACCTCGGTGAGCCAGTGGAGACGGCTCAGCCCGGCGCCGAGCCGAACCTGCTCGGCGTCGAAACCCGGATTCGTGATCCGGACGATCGGGTGCGCGAGCAGTGAGCCGAGCACGCCGAGCACGCCGAAGAAGAGGAGGCCGCCCGACATGACGGCGCCCGCTGTACGCCACATCTGCTGATCCCCGATCTCCCTCTCACGCACGAGAAGCGGCACCAACGCGAAGCCGAGCGAGCCGAGGACCAGGATCTCGAAGAACTGCGGCACCGTCGCGGAGGCGAAGAGAACGTCCATCTCGCGGCCGGCCCCGAACATGCTCCCCAGGAACAGCAGGTACACGAGATTCCCGACGAAGCCGAAGGCCGTCAGCAGGGTATAGGTGAGCGCGTTCTTCATCGCGCGGGCTCCGTGCCGCGCCCGCCGGCCGCCGAGCGGTGCCACAGCTCGAGCGCGAGGAGGATCCAGAGTCGCTGCCCGTGATTCCGCCGGCCCTCGACGTGCTCGCGGACGAGGCGCTCAACGGCCTGCGGGCGGAAGTAGCGCCGCGACCGCGCGTCCGGCGCGAGCAACGAGTCTCGCAGCAGCGGAAGGACGGCACCCCTCAACCAGGCATCCACAGGCACCGAGAACCCGCGCTTTCCCCTGTTCAAGATCTCCGGAGGAAGGATCCCTTCGAGTGCTCGCTTCACGAGCCGCTTGCCCGAACCCGCCTTTCGCTTCCATCCGGCGGGGAGCGTTGCCGCCCATTCGAGCAATTCGTGATCGAGGAACGGCGAGCGGACCTCCAGCCCGTGAGCCATTGACGCGATGTCCATCTTCACGAGCAGCTGGTCCGGCAGGTGGTGCGCCATGTCCATCCACATCGCGCGCTCCACCAAGTCAGCGGCCGGGGCGGCGCGAAAGGCGTCGCCCTGCAGCCAGGTTACGTCGATCGCCGTCAGCTGAGCGGCGAAATCCGGATCGTACAGATCGCGGCGGTCCTCGGACGTGAAGGGGCAATACCAGACCTCGTTCCAGAGTGCGAACGGATCCCGACGATCGGTGAGGAGGCGGCGCATCCCGCGGCCCGGGCGCCAAGACAGGGGGAACAAGGCGGCCGCCGCGTCGCGCGCTGGCTGCGGAAGAAGGCGGAGCATCCGCGCGTTCGTGAGCGCCGGCCCGAGCCAGCGGTACCGGCGGTACCCGGCGAAGGCCTCATCCCCTCCGTCGCCGCTCAGAGCGACGGTGACCGACGAGCGCGTCACCTCCGATAGGTAGTACGTCGGCAGGGCCGCGGTGTCGGCGAACGGCTCGCCGTAGTGCCAGACGAGCTTCGATAGGATTGCGGCGGCCTCAGGCCGAACGGTGAACTCGTGATGCTCCGTGCCGAAGTGCTTCGCGACGATTCGGGCGTGCGGAAGCTCCGAGAACCCCTCCTCCTCGAACCCGATCGAGAAGGTGCGGACCTTGCTCGCCTCCTCGCTCATGAACGCGACGACCGCCGAGGAGTCGATCCCGCCCGAGAGAAACGCCCCCACGGGAACATCGGCGACGAGCCGGCGGCGCACAGAGGCGCGCAACTGCTCGCGGAACTCGCCGGCCAACGCCGCCTCGCTTTCGACGCGCCGCTTCCGTTCGAAATCGATCTTCCAGTACCGGCGGATCTCCGGCTCGCCTCCCGGCTTCCAGACGAGCGTGTGCGCCGGAGGGAGCTTCCGGATTCCGCGGTAGATGGTCCAGGGGTGCGGGACGTACTGATACGCGAGGTAGAGATTGACGGCCTCCGCATCCACGGCCGTATCGATCCCCGGCAGCGCGGCCAGGGCGTTCAGCTCGGACGCGAAGGCGATGCCGCCGCCGTCCAGATGCGCGTAGACCAGCGGTTTCTTCCCCAGCCGATCACGCGCGAGGAACAGCCGCCGGTCCCGCTCATCCCAGACGGCGAAGGCGAACATGCCCGAGAGGCGCTCCAAACAGCGGTCGCCTTCCGCCTGGAACAGGGCGAGGAGAACCTCGGTGTCGCTGCGGGTGCGGAAGCTGATCCCGCGTGATTCGAGTTCGCGCCTCAACTCCCGATAGTTGTAGATCTCACCGTTCAGCACGATCCAGAAGCGGCCGTCGGGAGTGGACATCGGCTGCGCGCCGGAGGCGAGATCGATGACGGCGAGCCTGCGGAAACCGAGGGCGATCTGCGGCGTTATGTGGATGCGCTCATCGTCCGGGCCGCGGTGTGCGAGAAGCCGCACCATGCGCTCCATGAGCGCGGGTGCTTCTCCTCCCCAACGCTCCGCAGGCGCGAAACCCGCGATGCCGCACATATCAATTGCGCGTTGCGTTCTGCGCGACGATGTAGATGGTGGCGAGCCCCGTCAACACGGAGACCGTGTCGCGGAACGCCTTCCAGTAGTCGCGGTCCGGTTTCTCCGGGACCCACACCGTGTCGCCGGGCTCGAGGTCCACGAAGTCGCTCTTCTTCAACCACTGGCCCGAAATCGTCTTGATGATGCGCACCTTGCCGCGCCGCGCATTCCAGAGATATCCGCCGGCTTCCTCGATGTAGTAATCGGCATCCGCCCCCGGCCGGTAGACGACGTTCCCCGGCCTGAGCACGCGGCCCATCACACGCACGTAGTTGCGCCGCGGCGGCACGTGGATGATGTCGCCGCGCTCGAGCACCACATCCAGGCTGCGATCGCCCTCCCGGAACAGACGGATGAAGTCGATGGCCATCCACCCTTCCCTCTGCCGGGAACGGGCGCGCACGTAGTCGTACTCCTCCGGCGCCATCTCCGATGGATCCAGCTTGCTCAACCGCTCGAAGTCACGGTCCTTGGTCCCCTCGCCGCGCGTGCGGATGAGTTCGGCATCCTCTAGAGAGGCCTGGGGCGTGAAGCCCCCGGCGCGCTCGATCGCTTCCCTCAGAGTTGTCGAGTCCTCCTCGATGTCGTATACGCCTGGGTAAAGGACTTCACCATCAATTGTTATCAGGCGTTCTTCATGGAACTTCGGAAGTCGCTGGATGTAGATGCGATCGTCGCCGCGCAAGCCCTTGAGGCCGAAGATGCCGCCTGAAGCCCCTTCGCTCGGCACCTTGAACCGGCGCAGCTCGGTGGAAACACCATCCGGCGCGTATCCCGCGACCTCGATCGAATCCAGGATCGCCCCGTCCAGCAGCCCCCCCGCGAGGGCGACCAGGCCCCCCAGAGAGTCACCGGGCACGAGTTCGTAGTCGCCGGGACGTCTGAGCGCACCCTGCGCCCAGACGCGCTCCTTCCTGAGAGGGACGTAAACGACATCGCCGTCCTGCAGGAGGGGGTTTGCCCCGAGATCGGCGAGCCGCATGAATCGCAGAAGATCCGCTTTCGTCCTGAGGGTGTCGGCGTTTCGGATCTCGATCGAGCGCATCCCCGCCCGCTCGGTGAGTCCACCGGCCCGGAAGACGACGGAGGAAAGCCGGTCCACCGCGCGGGCCTCGTACGTGCCCGGCTTGAGCACCTCGCCCACGACGTGGACCTGGAAGATGCGGAGCTTCACGAGCGTCACGGAGACTTCGACGTTCCGGTAGGCGGTCTTCACTGCCGCCCGGATCTGCTCGGTCGCCTCAGGGAGCAGCAGCCTGTTCACGTAGATCTCGCCGACGAGCGGGATCAGCAGCTTCCCTTCGGGCGACACCATCAGATCGTGCGCCGCAGGGAGCTCCCCCCAGATCGTCACGGCGATCATGTCGCCGGGCCCGAGTCTGTAGGCATCCGCCGAGAGCGCGTGCTCCATTGACTGAAAAGCCCCGGGGCCCGCCGAACCGCGGAAGGAGAGATCCTCCGCTGCAGCTGCCGCAGAAGTCGAGGCCGCCGACGCGCCCCCCGAGGGAGCGGCCGGGGCGCCGGGAAGCGACGGATCGTCAGCGCGCGCCACGGCGGCAGGAACCGCGAGCCACAGGAGGCACCACATGAGACGACGCATCATCGAGCCCCTTGGCCGGAAGAACGACCGCGCATCCAGCCCCTCAACAGCGCCTTGTCGGCATTCCACGCGGCGCCCCAGGTGATCTCGGGCGGGCGCGATCCGTGACGGCGATCCCGGTACTCGAGGCCGAACGCGATCAGCGCCGACACGAGCACCGAGACGAGGCCGGTCGAGAGGAGAAGGAGCTTCCGCTTCGGCCAGTGGCGCTGCACGGGCGGGATCGCAGAATCGAGCACGCTCAGACTGGGAACGTCACGGGTCTCCTGGATCTTCGCCTCATAGTACTGCGCCGTCAGAAGTTCGTAGACCGTCTCCTGGATCCTTACGTCGCGAAGCAGGATCCCCATCCGCTTCGCCACGTCGGGAAGATCGGCGAACGGAACGAGAAACTCCCGGATGGCCCCTCTGGATCCGGGGGAATCGCCGTACTGAACCATCTCATACTGGCGCCGCATCTCCTCGAGCTTCGCCTCCGCGGCGCGCACCATCATGTTGTCCGGCTGCATCGACCTTCGCAGAAGGCCCAGCTCGACCTCGGTCGCGACGATGAGGCCTCGCAGCTCGCCGGCGCCCTCCAAGGCCGCCTTCGTCTGCTCCTCGAGGCTCACCGCCTTGTGCTCGATCTGGAAACTCGCCAGCGAGTCCGAGGCGGCCCGAAGCAGCCCCTCGGTCTCGGCGATCTGCTTCTCCAAGTACTGGCGGACGGACCGGGCACGTGAGGTGCTCTTCTCCCGGTTGACCCGGTTGAGCTCGGCCGCGAATGCGTTCGCGATCGCGGCGGCCCGCGTCGCCGCGAGCCGCTTGTCCTTGCTCCTCGGGAAAAAGCGGGTCATCTGGTTCGCCTTGACGCTCAGGATGCCGGCGTCGGTCTCCGAAACGGCCACGCAGTCATCGAGCAGCGTCAGCGCCTTCTCCATCGCCTCCGCCTCGGGCAGCTTCTCCAGCTTGAAAACAGGAATGAGCTCGGCCTGGCGGATGACGCCCTCCATCACCGACCGGCTGGTGAGCATCTCGAGGAAGACCTGACCGTCCCTGCGCCCTCCCCGCCCCCTGAAGAGGTCCATGATGACGGGGCTGCGCGCGAGACTCCCCAACTCGATCCCCGAGGACGACTCCTCCGGAAGCAGCGTGACCTCCGCGCGGTACACCTGGGGGCCGACGAGGCTCAGAAGAACGGCGACGACGCAGGCGAGACCGACGAAAGCGACGATGAGACGGCGATGCGAGAGGAGGATGCGAACGTACTCCGAGAAATCGGCGGGGACCTGCCCCGTCGGCGAGTCAGCGGGATTCATCAGGTGGCGTCCGGGCTTCGAGTGGAGACGGCAAGTGAGCCGCCCGTGAGCAAAAAAACACCGGCCCAGGCACCGCCTGAGCCCAACGCGCGGGAGCTTAGAGGATAGCCCTAGGGCTGTCAAGGCGGCCGGCCCGCGAAACTCCGAGGCGAGCGAGGGCGTGTGGGCACCCGCCCTCGCGGGTGGTAGGATCCTGGCGCAAAGAGCCCCCTGCTATCGTCTCGCGGGCGCAGCGCGCCCGAACGGATGCCCGAACGGATGCTCGAACCGATGCTCGACGAAGCCCGCATTCCGCGGACGCCCTGGCGCTTCGTGCTGGCGCTCGCCCTGTTCACCGGGTCCGCCTCGACGCTCTTTGCCGCCGTCGCCGAGGTGAAGATCCTGACGCTGGCGGCGTTCGGCGCGGCGGCCGCGGCGTTCCTGTTCTTCCACCCGCGCATCGCTTTCCTTCTGCTCGCTCTCTTCGTCCCCACGCAGTTCTGGTGGACGGACGAGCTGAGGTTCCTGCCGAGAGCGCTCGCGTTCGCCGACGACGCGCTGCTCGCGCTGCTCTCCGCCCGCGTCGTGTTCGACAGGCTGCGAGCGGGACGACCGTTCGCTCGGACGCCCTGGGACTTGCCGTTCTTCATCTTCTTCGGCATCGGAATCATCTCGACCTTCGTGAACGGCGTGCCGTTCGTGAATGCGGCGGCGGGGCTTCGTGCTCCTGTGCTCTTCGGCCTGCTGCTCTTCTTCGTGGCGAACGCGCCCCATCTCTTCGACAGGCAGTACATGACCTGGGTGTGGAGGATGCTCACCGTCCTCGCCGGTCTGCAGCTCTTCACGGGCCTCTATCAATTCGGCATGCGCGGCTTCATCGCAGATGCGCTGACCGGCACGCTGGGGCTGAGCGGGGCGAACGACCTGGGGATGTTCCTCCTGCCGTTCCTGTTCTTCCTCGCGTCGTTGTGGTTCGACGCGCGCGCGCGGAGCCCGTGGATCGTCGCGGGGCTTCTGACGATGACGACGGCGTTCTTCCTCTGCGGCGCTCGGGCCGCATGGATTGTCGCCGTGCCCACGATCGCGCTCCTCTGGGGACGGCGGCTTCTGCGGCCGCGCGTGCTGCTCGTGGCCTTGCCCGTGGCGGCAGTCATCGTGGCGCTGGTCGGCCGGATCATCCTGGCGCAGGGCGCGAGGAGCCTGGAGCGCGCCGTGGGTCTCGAGGGGATCATCGCCTCGCTCTTTCTCGTCTCGAGCGGCGGCGGGAGCTTCGCCTACTACCCGATCGTCTGGCGGCTCGTGACGACGGGGTCGCCGCTGCCTTTCGTGGGGCTCGGGCCGGGGATGGTCTCGAGCACGGCGGCGGCGCACCTGCACGCGCCGATCTACCAGAACGTCCTCTACGATTACTTCGGGCAGTCGCGGTTCAAGCTGGACGCGGGGGTGGAATCGCAGATCCTGGCGACGGCCGGAGAGTTCGGGCCGATCGGATTCCTCGCGGCGCTCGCCCTGCTGCTGCTCTGGATCCGTCTCGCCTGGAAGACGTACCGCTCCGCCGCGTCGCCCTACGACCGGGCGCTGGCGGCCGGGCTTCTCGCCGCCACGCTCGGCGCGGTGTCGGTGATACCGATCAAGAACTCCTGGGAGACGCCGCACCTGGCGTTCTCGGTGTGGATGTGCGGGGCGGTACTCTACGCGCGTTTGATGGGGCGGCCCGCGCCGCCCGAGGAGATGAAAAGCTCGTCGGCCTCGTAATCGGCCGCCGGCGGGGGGGAGTCGAGGCAGGCCGCCCGCTCCGGGAGCCAGAAGGTGAAGGTGCTTCCCCGCCCGAGCTCGCTCTCAACCCAGATCCTCCCGCCGTGCTCCTCGACGATCCCCTTCGAGATGACGAGGCCCAGGCCGGTGCCTCCCACGCGCCGTGTTGCCGAGGAATCGAGCTGACGGAACTTCTGGAAGAGCTTCGGCACGTCGGCCGCCGCGATCCCCTGGCCTCGATCGGTGACGGAGATCAAGAGCCCGCGGTCTTCCCCGGGGCTGACGCGCACGACGACCGGCTGTCCGGGCGCCGAGAACTTGATCGCGTTGGAGAGGAGATTCGTGAGCACCTGACCGATCCGCTTCACATCCGCCACGACCGCGGGCCCTGCCGGATCTATCTCGACCGTGATCTCGATGGACGCCTTCGCCGCCAGGGCCCGGACCTGCCCCAGCGCGTCCTCGATCGCCTGGGCCGCGTCCAGCGGCGCAAAGTGGCTCGAGAGACGGGACGATTCGAGCTTCGAGAAGTCGAGGATGTCATTGATCAGGATCGCGAGACGTTCGGCGTTCGTCTCGCAGATCTCGAGCAGCTCGCGCGACTGAGGCGGCAGCTCGAAGTACTTGGGGTCGGTGAGAAGCTCCAGCGATCCCTTGATGGACGTCAGCGGCGTCCGCACTTCATGCGACACCACGGCAACGAACTCCGACTTCATCCGGTCCAGCTCGCGGGCCTTCTGGTAGGCCCTGGCGTTCGTGATGGCGTTCGCCGCCTGCGCGGCGAAGAGGGAGAGCAGCTCGGCGTGCTCCGCCGGAAAGCCCCCGGCGCGATCCACGACGTCAATCGTGCCGATGACCCGCTCGCCCGAGAGCAGCGGCACGACGAGCGCGTTTTGCGCCTCCACGAGAGCCAGCGTCTCGTCGGCGTGCGCCTGCGCCTCGTTCACGAGCTGAGGCGTTCCGTCCGTGCACGCGCGGCCGTTCAC
>JAGVPR010000223.1 GCA_020052115.1 Candidatus Eiseniibacteriota bacterium | reverse complement strand
TGGAGCCGTCGAAATAAGCGTTGTAGGTCTGCGGCGTCATCTCCCATTCGGTTCGGTCCACCGGTTTCCCGAGCTTGTCCGCGTAGTGACGGAACCACCATCGGTTCGCGCTCATCTGATTCTCGGCGTAGGAGTCGCCGCCGATCTCGAGCGTCGAGTAGTCCCGCCAGCGATCCGGGTAGCCAACCTTCTTGCCGACGCGGGAGAGCTTCAGGAGCGCCTTTTCCTTCGTCGCTTCGGTCATCCACGGAAGATGGCGGATCCGCTCGGCATAGGTCTCGAAGATGTTGTCCGTGAGCTTCTCGTAGCGCGCCTTCGTGGCCGGCGAGCAGTACCGCTTCACCCATACCTGGCCGATCAGCTCGCCGATCGCATCCTCCTCCGCGTTCAGTACGCGCTTCCATCGCGGACGCTGCTCGGTCGCGCCGCCGCTGATCGTGCCGTAGAAGTGGAAGTTCTGCTTGTCGAACGCCGAGCTGAGCTGCGGAGCGAACGTGCTCACGAGATGCCAGCGCAGGTAGTCTCTCCAGGCCTCGATCGGCACCGCGCCGAGCAGCGAATCCGCCCGGACGAAGAACTCAGGCTGCCCCACGACCACCGAGTCCGGCGGCGCGATTTCCATCTCCGCAAGCTGGTCCTTCCATCGGATGGACGGGGTGAGCTTGGTGAAATCCCCGAGCGACATCTTGTTGTAGTTCGCGTAGGGGTCGCGCCTCTCCTCCAGCGTACGCGAGCGGCCCGCGAGAGCGGTCTCGATCTCGATGATGGAGCGCGCCCCCTGCTCGGCGCGCGCCGCGTCGTCACCCAGAAGGCGGAGCATCGCGGCTACATGCTCGGGATACTCGTCGCGGATCCGATTCGTGGATTCGTCATCCATGAAGTAATAATCCCGGTCCTCCATCCCGAGGCCGCCCTGGTGGAGGAAGATGACGTACTGCGTGCTGTTCTTGTCATCCAGGCCGATGAAGAGGGAGTAGATCGCACCCACGCCGACGGTCCGCAGATGAGCGACCGTCTCGAGCAGCTCCTCGCGTGTGCGGATGGCGGCGATCGCGTCCAGCCACGGCTGGATCGGCCTTGTCCCCTTCGCCTCGATTGCAGCGGAGTCCATCCCCGCGATCCAGAAGCTGCCGACCTTCTGCTCGCTGCTGCCCGGCGGCGCGTCGGTCGTGGCGGCGGTTTCCTTGCAGATCCCGAGCTTCTGGGCGTAGATCTCCTCCATCACCGCGAGCGCGATGCTCCACCCGCGCTCGCTGGGAGGAATCGGGTGCTCCTTCATCCAGGTCCCGTTGGCGTGGAGGAAGAAGTCATCCCCCGGTCTCGCGCCAGGGTCCATGTTCCGGACGAGCGGATCCATCGCGGGCGAAAGAAGCGGCGGCGCCCCGTGCGCCGCGTACGAACCGGCGCCGCAGAGAACGACGGCCGCGGTGAAAGCCGCAAGAACTCGGGTCCTTCCAGACATGCACTTCCTCCTCAGTTGGCCGGGAACGCCGGCTTCGCGCCGACGTTGTAAAGGAAGAACGAGAACTCGTCCGTGTTGACGTCTATGGCCTTCGTCAGATTGCTCGATCCATGCCCGGATCGGGTCTCGATCCGCACGAGAGCGGGATTCGGGCCGGCCTGCTTCTCCTGCAGCGCGGCGATGTACTTGAACGAATGGGCGGGCACGACACGGTCGTCGTGGTCGCCCGTCGTCACCAGCGTGGCCGGATAGGCGACCCCCGACTTCAGATTATGAAGGGGCGAATACGCATAGAGGTACTTGAAGTCCTTCTCGTTCTCGCTCGACCCGTACTCGACGGCCCAGCCCCAGCCGATCGTGAACTTGTGGTAGCGGAGCATGTCGAGGACGCCCAGTTCGGGCAGAGCCACCTTGAAGAGTTCCGGACGCTGGTTCATCACCGCCCCGACAAGGAGCCCGCCGTTGGAGCCGCCGGCGATACTGAGCTTGGCGCTCGAAGTGTACTTCTCGCGCACCAGGTACTCGGCCGCGGCGATGAAGTCGTCGAAGACGTTCTGCTTCTTCTCCAGCATCCCGGCCTTGTGCCACGTCTCGCCGTACTCGCCGCCGCCACGGAGGTTCGGCTGCGCGACGATCACGCCCTGCTCGAGCAGGACGACCTCGGCGGGACTGAAGTAGGGCTGCAAGCTGATGTTGAAGCCGCCGTAGGAAGTCAGGTAGCACGGGTTCGACCCGTCCATGACGAGACCCTTGCGGTGAATGATGAACATCGGCACCCGGGTTCCGTCCTTGCTTTCGTAAAAGACCTGCTTCGTCACGTAGGCCTCGGGATCGAATCGGACCTCGCTCTTGTGGAACACCTCCGAGGCGCCGCCGGCGACATCGAGCTTGTAGATCGTCGGCGGGAACGTGAAGGAGGTGAATACGTAGAAGAGCGTCTGATCGTCACGCCACCCATGGAAGCCGTAGGCCGTGCCGAGCGCGGGGAGCGCGATCTCGCGGACGAGCCTCCCGTCGAGGTCGTGCTGGTACACCTTGGTGTTGGCGTCCTTGAGATAGGAGCAGAAGAGCTGGCGGCCGGCCGAGGACGCCGACTGCAGCGCTTCGGACTTCTCGGGGATGACGACCGTCCAATTCGACTCATCCGGATTCACCGGATCGATCAGGACCACCCTCTTGTTGGGGGCCTTGTAGTTCGTCAGGACGATGAACTTGCCGTCCACGTCGTCGACGACGTAGCTGTCGTGGTCGAAGCCCTTCATCAGGAGCCTGAAGGAGGAACCCGGCTCACGGAGATCCCGCCAGTACAGTTCCGTCCCCGACGTGCCTTCGCTGGCCGTCATGAATGCGTAGGATTCGTCTTCGCTCACGGCGACGTCGAAGAAGCGCTTCGGGTGCTCCTGGTCCTCGTGGACGAGGATGTCCTTCTCCTGCGGGTCGCCGAGCCTGTGGTAGAGAACTCTCTGGCCTTCGTTCGCGCCGCTCAGCTCCTTGCCTTCCTCCGGCTTGGCGAAGCCGCTATAGAAGAACCCTTCCTTCCACCAGCCCGCTCCGGAGAACTTCACCCACTGGATGCGGTCGGAGAGTTCCTTCTTGGTCGCCATCTCCACGACGCGGATCTCCGACCAGTCCGAACCCGCCTCGCTTCGGGAGATCGCTTCATACCTCCTGTCGCCCGAGGGGCCGATCAGCCCGATCCTGACGGTGCCGTCGGGCGAGAGAGCGTTCGGGTCGATGAAGATCTCCGGCTCGCCGTTCAGGCCTTTCTGGATGTAGATCACGAATTGGTTCTGAAGGCCGGCGTTCTTGCTGAAGAGGTAGTACTCCCCGATCCGGGTTGGCGAAGAGTAGCGAGGGTAGTCGTAGATGTCGGTCATCCGCCGCTTGAGGGCGTCACGGAACGGGATCTTCTCGAGGTAGTCGTACGTCACCTGGTTTTGAGCCTGCACCCACGCAGCGGTTTCTTCGGACCTGTCGTCTTCGAGCCAGCGATACGGGTCGGCGACCCGTGTGCCGAAGTAGTCGTCCACCTGATCCACCTGCTTCGTCACCGGGTAGGTCAGGTCCTCCGCGCGCCCCGAGCAGGGGATGGCGAGCAGGGCCAGGGTGGCCCCGACGAGGAACAGCTTGCCTCTCATTCGTACCCTCCAGTTTCGAATCGGCCCCCGGCGTTTTTCGGAGCACCATCAGGAGCTGATTATAGTACCGTCGGCCCGCGCCTGCCGGAGGTGGGGCCTGCTGGAGGAATGGCATCGTTGACGCTGCGTCATGGCCGATGTATGCTCCTGCCTCTACGAGTCGTTCTTGCTAGTGTGACCCTTTAGGTCCGGGATGACATGAAGCCTCTGCTGGCCCTCGGGATCCTCCTCGCCGTGCTCGCCGTCTCCACCGATTCGCCGGCCCAGTATCTCGAATTCAAGCAGGTCGGCAGCAGCATCCCTTCTAGCCGTTTCTTCGCCATTGACCTTGACGGGAACGGCTGCGATGAGGTCGCGAGCCTCCTCTTCAGCCCCGAAGGCGGAAACCACGTCCACATCTACAGGTGGGACGAGGATCACCTGGCCCTCAGCCAGCAGCTGTCCCAGGATCGATCATGGTCGCTTGAATGGGGAGGATACGCGGACGTCGTTGGTGACGGTCGGCCCGAGGTCTGCCTGACCCTGGTGAAGCCCGATTCTCTGCGGATCGTGATCCTGGGTGCGCAGCCGAACGAGACATCGCTGGAGATTCTGGACGAGATCCGGGCTACGAGAGCTGAGCTTGGCGGCGTCCTCAACAACCGGGCCCACATTGCTTGGGATGTCGGCGCGGAGGTGATCGGCCGGTTGCCGGCCGGGGACCCGGCGAGTCCGGTGCTTGTCGTCTTGGCTGCCGGGTTCTCGAAGCAGCCGCGCGGGCTGGCCGCCTTCGATGCGAGGCCGCCGCACCGCCTGGTTTCGCGGCGTCGCATCGGACAGCTCCCCATGCTCCCCGCGTTTTTGGTCCGGCGGGGCAGCCTCGCCGACTCCCGGATCGTTCTGGCTGGGGCCGCGCCCGAGAACAACTCTTCGGGTCCCGGGCTGCCCGACACCGTCGCCTCGGTCATCGCCACGGACGGCAATGGCCGCATCCTCTGGACGCGCGACATGGGAGCGGGCGGCGCGATACCGCAGATCACGCTCGCCGACATGAACGCCGACGGCACGCCGGAAGTGGTGGTGGGTTGCAATCAGCAGGTTGACGGGGTCGGAGTCCCTTCGGGGCTCTGGATCCTCGGTCTCGAAGATGGCCGTGTGCTCGAGCAGATAGACTCGGGCTTGAGCGTGCTGAAGATTGGGGCGGCGGATTTCGACGGTGATTCGAAACCGGAAGTCGTGGTGCTGAGCGACGGCGCGGGGCTTCGGATCTACGACGCGAAATTGAATCTCCTTCGCTCAACGGATGTGTCCTCGGACTACTGGAGTTTCGCGCTGGCCGACGTGGACTGCGACGGGCGCCAGGAGATCTACGTTGGAACGGAGGCCGCGACCACGTTCCGCGTCTTCGACGGGAGTCTGAGAGAGCTTGGACGGATCTCAGCCGGAGGCGCCGGCTTGAGCAGCGTTCAGAGTTTCAATTTGTCTCGCAAGAAGAGACTCCTGGCTGTGGCGACAACGAACGGGACTGTGGTTCTCTTCCAGCAGCGGCGCGTCAGCGAGCCACCGTGGATCGCCGCCGTCGAAGCGAATGGGCACGGCGTGCCGGCGGTGTGGGCGGCGGTGGCTGGGTTTCTCACCGGGATCGCCCTCGTCGGCGCCCTGGTCGGGTTCCGCAAGCTCCGCGCGGGCGGCCGCACCGGGGAGCTTCGGCGTGCGCTCGTCGCCGAGCTTGGAATCGTGCGGCATGGGGAGAGAAAGAAGAGCGGCCAATCCGAAGAGCCGCTCAACAGGCTCCTGAGGGGGCTGAACACCCTCTGCGAGCCGGGAAACGGCAGTGTGGGGCGCGAGATCGTGGAGAGTGCAGGCGAGGAATATGAAGCGTTCGTCGCTCCCGCGCTGAAGCGAATCGTCGGAATGTCCCCGATGGTGGCCCCTGCCAATCTGAGCATCCCGCTGGCGATCGAGACTCTCGCCGTCGGGCGGCGCGTGCGCCGGATCTGTCGAAGCCTGAATCGGAAGGAAGCCGCCGACGCATTGCCGGCGGAATGCGCCGGGGCAAGCCGTTCGGTGAAGCGATTGAGCTCGCTGTTGGAGCGGATGGACGTCGCGGCCCGGTCCGGATTCTCGGCCGATCCCTATGAAGAGGCGAGCACTGCCTGCGCTTGCCTTCAGCAGCGTTTCGCGGCCGCGGGGGTCGCGCTCGATGGAATCCAGGTGCTCGGCCGGGTCGGCGCGCACGTGTTCTTCGAGCAGGGGAAACTTCGGCGCTGTCTGCACGACATCCTGGTCAATGCAATCGAGGCCTGCGAAGACTGCAAGGATCCCGTCATCTCGATCCGGATCGCGTGCGGCGAGAAGCGTGTCGTCATCCAGATCGTGGACAACGGCCGGGGAGTCCCTGAAGAACAGATGGAGGCGATCTTCCACGGTCGCTCGACGAAGATCCCCCCCGGTGGAACCGGCCTCTCGCATGCGAGGCGGACGGTAGATTCGTTCTCCGGAAAGATCTTCATGCGGGAGAGCACTCCTTGGGGACGCACGGTGATGGAGCTGGATCTATGCCGGGCTACATCCTGATCGTCGAAGACGAGCGCGGCACAGCGGAAGACCTGCGGCGCTTTCTGGCGCCGGACTTCGAGTGCCTCATCGCGCACTCCGAACCGGAGGCGGTGGCGCACGCGGAGAAGCACGAGATCGTGGCGGCGCTCGTGGATCTACACCTCGGAGACCGCTCGGATGGATTCTCGGTCATCAAGAGGCTGCGCCGGATTGACCCCAGGACGGCGGTCATCATCGTCACCGGCGACAGCAGCGAGGAGTCGTTCGAGCGCGCCCGCAAGCTGGATGTCGAGGACTACATCCCCAAGTCGATCGGATCCGGCGAACTCAAGCGGGCGATCCGGAGATCGCTTCTCCTCCGGAACATCGCCGAGAGAGCCTTGAGGCTCGCGGAGAATGACGCCGCGGATGCGAATCTCCTTGTGGCCGTCTCGACCGCGATGCGACAGGTAGAGGCCGATGTCGAGCGCGCGGCGCGCCACCGAGCGCCGGTCCTGATCGCGGGACCCGTCGGGGCGGGGAAGATGATCGTCGCGCGGCAGATTCACGCGCTGAGCCGGCCCGGGCGCCCTTTCGAGAGGGTCCACTGCGCGACCCTGGACACCGGGGATCTCGCTGACAGCCAGATCTTCGGCAGCGAGCCGGGTGCGTTCACGGGGGCCACGGGCCGCTCGATCGGCGCCTTCGAACGTGCCGATGACGGGACGCTCCTGCTGGACGACATTGACTGCCTGCCGCTTCGAGTGCAGGCGAAGCTCTTGCAGCCTCTCGAAGAGCGGATCGTCCGGAGACTTCCCGGTACCGTCGAGGTTCCCGTGCGCTGCCGCATCATCGCGACGACCAACAAGGATCTCGACGCGCTCGTCAAGCAGGGCCTGTTCCGCGCCGATCTGTTGTCCAGGTTGGACGGAGGCCAGACCATTCGCGTGCCAGGCATCGCTCTCCGGAAGGATGATCTTGCCGGGCTCATTGACATGACGGTGGCTCGTGAGGCTCGCGATTCGGGGCGGCCCGCGCCGGCTCTGAGCGATGGATTCGTGCAAGCGATCGTGGCGCGGGCGTGGAAGGACATGCGAGAACTCCGGAACGCGATCATCTACGCGATCGGCGTCTGTGATGAGGGTATCCTGCAATCGGACCATCTGCCGCGACCGAGGAGCCCGTCTGTGTCGGGGGAGGGCGCCGAGGCGTTTGCGCCGGAACTTCTCGATGGCGAACTCGAGACGATCGTCAACCGAGCCAAGGCGCTGGCTGTACGGAGAGCGCTCGATGATGCGAAGGGCGACAAGAAGGCGGCGGCGGACAAGCTCGGCATCTCCGTCCAGTGGCTGAACGCCCTCGTGCGTGAGCACGCGATCTCTCCGCCTGACCCTCACTGAGAAACGACAGTCCTCCCGCGAAAGGACGCTACTTTCGCTCCCCGCTACGCGCTTCAGTGTTTCGTTCAGCCCGCGCGGTCGTCATGGTGTAAGCCGCGAGTTGACAGCACACTGCGGATTCCCGTCATCTTCTGCTCTCGCGCGTTCACCCGGCACGTCCGGTGCATGAGGCACGTCCCGGAAAGGTCGGGTGCCGATGAACGCGATCCAAGATCCTTCGAGGCGACTCAGAACGGTTCTCCTCATAGATGATGACCCAGGGTTCGTCTGGGACGTACGGCGGATCATCAATGAGTCGGACAGGCTCGACTGGCTGTCCGGAACCGAGAACGCGCTCGATCTGATTCGATCCGCAGCCCCCGGTGTCATTCTCCTCGATCTCCACATGCCGAGGCATCTCGCCAATCTCGACGAGGATGAAGGCCTCGCGCTCTTGAAGCACCTTTCGCCAGAGGAGCAGGCGAGAGTGATCGTGGTCACGCGAGCGCTCTCGGATTCGACGCTCGAGACGCTCGGCCGTCTCGGCGTCAAGAGGGTCTATCACAAGTCGGAGTCGATCGCGCGGCTGGCGGCGTTGATGGAGCAGTAGGCGGCGGGGAGCGTGTTGCGATTACTTCTGATACCGAAACGGTGAGAGAAGAACACGCCTAGCTGCTTCATCGCGTCGCCGGCGACGGCCGAGCACGGCCTCGCGCACAACAGCGGAAGTCCTCGGGGCTCCGAGGGAAACTCTCCCTTCGAGACTCTGTGCCAGCGGCGATCCTGCTTCGGGTCGACTTGCGGGGCTGGCGAAACGAAACGGCCGCCCTCGACATCCAGGGTGGCCGTTCCGCTTCCAGAAGCTGTTCAGCCCTACCTCCCGAACATCTGCTTCAGAATCTCCGCGCCGCTCTCCCAGAAGACGAGGACCACGCCCATGAGCGCACCACCCGCGACGACGCCGGAGGCGACGGGGAAGAGATACTCCTCGCACTGCTTCGAGTTCCGCCTCTGCCAGTACCACCCGATCAGCGCGCCGAGGAAGAAAAGAAGGCCGTAGAACCACTGGAAGACCCACGCGAGACCGACTCCGGCCGCCGATGGGATCCACTTGTTCTTCTTCGGGAAGAACTTCGAGAGCAGCGGGAGGATGATCCCCACCAGGCCGCCGATCACGATGCACCACACCTTCACGGGATGCATCGTGCTGAGCCCCTTCGCCATCGCCTCGGCAACACCCTTCCAGGTCTGCGCCGCGGGCGCGGGGAACTGATCCGTCCCCAGCACGCTCGCGTTCGGGACGAGGATCCTGAAGGCGAAGACGGTCACGACCGTCCCGACGAAGATGCCGGCAAACTGCGCGATGAACTGCTTCCTGGGATTCGCGCCGAGGAGGTACCCGCTCTTGAGGTCTATGAGCAGGTCGGCGGATGATGTCGCGCACCCCGCGGTGATGTTCGCGCTCATCAAGTTGACGTTCATGTTTCCCGGGGAGAGCGCGCCGAAAGTGAGCTGCGTGATCTTGCCCATCGCGCCGACAGGCGTCGTGTCGGTCTCGCCGGTGACGCGGCAGGCCACGAGCGCCAGCGCGAACGACATCACCACGGCGAGCGCGCTCTGCCAGTAGGGCATCGCGAACGAGACGTGGGCGAGATAGGCGATGGCGACGAGGGAGATCGCTTGGCCCGCGACGAACCACGACCCCGGGGTCTCGATCGCGGCCAGGTCATCCTTCTTGCCGTCCCCGCGCTTGACGAGCATGTCGCCGAGGCCGCGGAATGCGCGGACCGCGCTCTTCCACTGGAGGGCTACGGCGAGGATCCCCGACGTGACCATGCAGGCCGTGCCGGCCCAGAGCGACCACTGGACGAGCTGCCGGAACCCCTGGAGGCCAGCGGCCTCGGGCACGTGCGACTGGAGCCAAGGGATGAAGATCATCCAGCAGGTGATCGAGCCGATCAGCATGCTTATGCCGACGCGCATCCCGACGAACATCCCGGCCGCGATGAACACCGGGTCCCAGGTGAAGGTGACCGTCCGGCCGATCCACGCCGGGCCGAGCAGTTTCTCACTGAACCGGCCGGCCAGCGTGGAGATCTGGGCCGATTCGAGAGCCGGTCGGATGAGCCGCAAGCCGTCGGTCAGCAGCGCGCTGAGCGCGGCGAGTATCCCCCAGATGCCCAGCGCCCGCGCCGCCCGCATCCCCTTCTCGCCCTTCGCATGCAGGGCGCGCAGGGTCTCCGCAGCGGCGATCCCGCTCGGGAAGCGGAGCTGCTCGGAGTTGATCATCTGCCGCTTCATCGGCACGGCCATCGTCACGCCGAGCACGGCGATGAAGAAGACCCACGCCAGCATGAGATGGAGCGGCAGCGTCTCGTTGTTCAGGAGGATGTAAGCGGCAAACGCCGAGACCAGCGTTCCACCGGTCGAGTATCCGGCCGCGCTCGCGGTGGACTGCATGCAGTTGTTCTCGAGGATGGTCATCTGCGACTTCGCGAAACGGAGCTTGAAGAGACCGGTCCAGACCGCATACGAGAGGATGCAAGCGGTGATGGCGACGCCGAAACCCCAACCGGCCTTGAGGCCGATGTAGATGTTCGTGAGCGAGAGGATCCCCCCGAGAATCCACCCCATGATGACCGCCCGCCAAGTGAGCTGTTTGATCGAGTCCCCGCGGCCGAGATAGCACTGCTCGTACCACTGCCGGTCAATCTCCTCAGGTGTTCCTTTGAACCCCGCGATCGGCAGTTCGTACTCCTCGTAGGGATCGTGATGGGCCTTCTGAGTGGCGGGTCCTCCGGGGGGCGGATTGGATGCGGTCTTCACCTCATCGGACATGAATTCGGTCTCCTCTTGGAAAGGCGGGGGTAGAGCCCGGAACGGCGCGATTCGCCGGTGATCTTACGCCTCGCGTGCACCGGCGGCAAGAAACCCCTGAGCCGCACCCGGGGTCACGACCAGGCGTCGCCCAGAGTTCCGAGCCCTTCGAGCGCCGCGATCAACGGCTCGGGCGGGATTCCGAAGTGTTCCTCTACTGCGTGAACCAGCTCGTCGCGGTCTCTGAGCGGGCGCATGCGCGACTCCGTGCCGCTGTTCTCGATCACGGTCAAATTGTGAATCACGAGGGAGCGGTCATCGAAGAATCGCGCGAGCAGGATGGCATTCATGAACGTTGCGGTCTCACGATAGGAATCGGCGATGACGCCTGCGAAGTCCTCGATTCTCCTCGCGCGCGGCTTCACGCGATAGCCGTGCTTCGGGACCCCATCTCGGTAGAACGAAAGGCGCGAGCGCCCCTCGGCGTCCTGTGGACTCAGAACGTAACGGCCTCCGCCGAGTTCCACGACATGATCTTCCAGGAGATCGCGCGGCAGAGGCGCGAGAAACGGCGCAGCGTACCCGACATCCACGATGAACTCGCGCCCATCGAGCCGCACGATCGATACCAGATGAACGTCGGGGTCGGACATGTCGGCGCCGCAGAGCGCGGCATCGTATCCGAGCGCACGGAGCAGGCAATTCAGGTGGTAGTTGTTCGCGTAGCAGGTGCCGCCGAAGTGAAACCGCTCAATGCCGTCGAGGTATTCCCGGAGAGTCGGAAGGTGCCGGCGGCCGTGAACTTTCAGGTTGTAGAGCTTGGAGACATTCTCGAAAGGCACGCGCAGCATGTGGGCCCGCACGATCTCGGAGAGCGCCTCGACGCCGGGCGCTCTCCGGACGAGCCCGAGCGCCTCGAGGTATCGGGCGGCCAGGGCATCCCCCAATGTTCGGGCGCGCTCTGGTTGGGACATGCCGATCTCCTGATCCTCCGCGGCGCGATCTACTCGAGGTCGCTCAGGCCGCGCATCGGGTCCCAGGGCGGCAGCACCTCCGGCTCCTCGAGCGACATCCGCCAGAGATCGTCGGACACGTACTTGCGATGGACGACGGCGCCGAAGAGGTAGCGGTCAAACCAGTCGTCGTACATGTACCAAAGCCCCTTGTCGCCGCGCTCATCGCCCCAGCTGTTCTCGACCAGCCACTTGAGCGGTTCGCGACCGAGCGTGTCCACGCCCACGAAGGTCATCGCGTGATTCGGCGTGATCAATCCCAGCTCGATCAGGTCCTTCTTGGGGAGCCCGAAGCGCGTTCCGTAGATCTGCTCGTAGTTGTAGATGCCGAGGGCCATGATGCCTTCGGCGCCGTAGTTCTCCTGGCCCACGTCGCACGCGAACCAAACCGCGGTCGAGTCGAGCACCGACTTCAGCACGGCGGCCCTCACCGTGTCCACCGGCACGTTGAGCACGGTGAAATCCGGGCGATCGTATACGTTCCGGCCCAGCTCGAGGGCGTAGGGCTTGAAGTACTTCTTGCCCGGATAGTTGAAGAGCGCGACGTAGGCGTCGAGATCAACGCCCACGACGTCCTCGAAGAAGGCGCGAGGCGTGAGTGTCCCCGGGCGGGTCACGATCGAGGTGCTGTCGGTCGTCTCGTACCGCCAGACGAAGCTCTCGGGCGGGCGGCCGAGGTTCAAGACGAGCAGGCGGTACATCTCGGCCAGGTGGCCCTCGCGCCGCTCGCGCAACACGTCGCGCGATGCGCCGTCGCGGGCCATGTCGCGCAAGTCGAGCCCCATCTCCTTGAGCTTCAGCGTGAGCGCGCTGTTCATCCGGCCCGTGGAGGAACTGTTGTGGGTCTCGGGCATCGCCTCCTTCGGCACGACACCGTACTTCTTCACGATTTCCACGAAGTGCGACCACCAGCCGCCGTCGCCCAGCGGGTTGTCGAGCATGCTCTGCACGTAGCGGTCGTCGAGCGGCTTGTCTGCGAGATCTATCATCCCCTGCAGGAAGAGGTTCGATTTCTCGATCTTGTCCCAGAAGAGCAGGTAGTCTTCGGAGAATTCGAACGACTTGAGTTTGTACCGCTTCATGACGGCCGGGCGTAGCACGTTGAAGCCCGCGAACATCCAGCAGCGCCCGGAACTCTTCTGATTGGTTACCTCGCCCGACTTGATTCTCATATTGACGAGCCCGTCGTGCCGGACGAAGCGGGCTCGATTCAGGGCGACGGCGTCAATATCGCCGTTGGCTACGATGTCGGCCAGGGCCTGCTCGGCCGGCGTCAAGGCCCGCCTCTGGAGGCTTCGGACGAGATCCTGACTCACCGCTCCATCCGGTGACCGGGGCAGTGCGTGCGAAGCCGAAGCGAGCAGCATGATCAGAATGCAGGCGGCCGCCAGGGGATTCATCCAGCGCATTTCTGATGCTCCTTCCGGTCGAGTTGCGGAGACCCTCGCATCGCTACAACAAAAACACCCTCACCAGCACATCGGTGATTCCGATGAGCGCCGCGCCCGCGATGAGCCCTGCGCAGATCGGCTCTTGCGTCTCGATCCAGAGCGCGTGCGCCTTCGTTCCCGGCCGGTTCGTATAGCGGCGGCGCATGTACCAGAAGAAGCCGGCGCCCGCGAACATGGCCATCGTCGAATCGGGCGGGATCACCACGCCGAGTCCGAGCGCCAGGGGCGAAATGGGAAAACGGCGGAATCGCAGGATCCGGAGCAGCTCGAGTGTGAGCCCAACCCCTGCCGCGACTCCCATCGAGATCACGGCCGATTGCGGGATCGGGGAGCGGCCCTGCGAGAAGACGGCCGCGACCAGGTCGGAGACACCCTTCCACTGGAGCGCGGACGGGAAGCCGAATTGCTCGGTGATCATCGCGTCCTGGAGGTTGCCGCCCGGCTTGTACTGGGAGAGGAACAGCAGGTAGAAGAGCGGCGTGCTCGCCAGCGAACCTGCGAAGATGCCGATGCAGTGCCCGATCGCCTGCTGGCGCGGTTTCGCTCCGAGCATGTACCCCGGCTTGATGTCCATCAGGAGGTTCGAGGCGTTCGAGGCCACCTCCGTGCACATGAGCGCGGTCATGAGATTGGTCGGCGGGTGCTTCGGGTCGAGGCTCCCGAAGAGGAACTGCGGGATCTTCGAGAGCGAACCGGTGGGCGTGATCCCCGTCATCGCGGTCGAGTTGGCGGCGATGAGCGTCAGCACGATGATGAGCGGGATCGCCAAAGCGCCGAGGTCCCAACGCACTCCGAACCACTGGTTGGCCATCCAGACGCCGATCATGCCGATGATCGGGATGCCGACGAAGGAGATCCACAGCGGCAGCTCGATGTGGGCGACGACGTCCTCTCCGGCCGCGCGCTTCTTGAAGAAGCCGGTGAACGCGCTCGCGAGGACCTTCGGCTTCGCGAAGATCGAGACCAGCGCTGCGACGACCATGATCGAGATGCCCCACCAGAGCGCCCACGTATTGAGCACGTGGATCCGGCTGAACGTGCCGTCGGGCCGCGGGTGGATCTCGCCGAGCGAGATCATCGCAGGGACGATGACGCAGAAGTTCAGGATCATCCCGAGGAGCATGCTGACTGCTGGTTTGATCCCCATGAGGCCGCCCGCGCCGAACATCGCCATGTCCATCGTCGGGTAGAGGCCAAGCTGGCGCACGTCGGCGCCGGCGAGCTTCGGAATCGGGAGCTTCCCCTTGTCAGCGAAGTTGAAGTACCAGGCATCGAGGCGCTCAGGGAGATGCCAGGCTGCCTGAAGCCCGAGGAGCTTCGTCTGTATGTACTTCATGATGTTCTCGCCGGAGACGAACTTGAGCCCGCCTCCGATGAGCGCGGCGATCGCGAGCGCCTTGGCCTTGAAGAGGCCGACGGATGCATGCGAGGTGTACAGCGTGTCGAGCACGACGCCGCAGGCGCGGCCTTCCGGGAACGGCTGCTGTTCGTCGTTGATGAAGCGCCGTTTCATCGGGAACGCGACGAGGACTCCGAGGAGCGACAGCACGACGTTGAAGGCCATCATCTGCGTCCATGGCAGCGGACGGTTCTGGACCATCATGTATGCCGCCATGCCGGAGATGAGCGGTCCCGTCATGTAGCCCGCCGATGTGGCGATGGACTGCATGCAGTTGTTCTCGAGGATCGTCATGTCCTTCGCGCCGAGCCGCGAGAGGACCTTGAACATCGCGAAGGCGAGGATGACCGAGGTGATTCCGACGCCGAGGGTCCAGCCGGTCTTTGCGCCCACGTAGAGGTTCGTGGCCGAGAGGATGCCGCCGAGGAGGAACCCGGTCAGGGCGGCCCGCAGGGTGAGCTGCGGCATGTCGCCGCGCCAGACATTCTCGAGCCACCAGCGGTCCTTCTGCTCGCGGGTCCATGTGCGGATCTGCTCGTCGGTCAAGTGCTTGAGCGCCATGACGTGCCCTCGAGTGCGTGCCTGAACGGCAGTAGGCAGAAAGAGACAAGGGGTAAGGCTAGAGCAGGAGAGGGGCGGATGCAATCATGGCCGTTTGCTGCGGGGTCTCAATCTCGCGCGGACACCGGAGCCGGCTCCGGCGGGGGCCCGCGCCATCCTCGATGTCAGTTGTTCCGCACCCCTTGGTTCACCCAATCCTCGATCAGGAGGATGTCCGCCGCGGGGATCTGAGGAGATCCGAAGGGCATTCGATTGATGCCGTCGGCGGGACCGCGGAGCACGCGAACGAGAAGGCTCTCGGCGCCTCGTCGCGGGATCGCCGCCGGCCCGTGATTGCCGCCCCGCAGAATGCTCGCCGGCGTATCGAGGAACAGATCGTTCGTGCCGCCGTGGCACGACGCGCAGCCCTGCCTGGAGAAGATCGGACGCAGGTCGTCCACGAAGGAGACGAGATCCGACGCGACCTCGAAGAGAAGAGCGTTCGACCGACGTTCGCCTTCGACGATGGCGACCCCCCCGACCACGGTGCCGGCGGGGACCAGCACCGAGACCCCGTCGTCGTTCCAGGACAGGATCGTTCCTTCCACGCCCGCGGGACCCGGGCCTGTGAATACGACCCGACGCTCGCCCGCGGCGCTCCCGAATCCGCTTCCGAGGATGCGCACCGTATCTCCGACCACGGTTCGTACTGGAAGCAGTTCGCTCAGCTCGGGCAGGGAATCGGGGTCCGAAGGCGTGTCACGGATCGGATCTCCGAGATCGCTGCACGCGGCCAGTGCGGCAGCCACCGCGATCGGAGCAAGCAAGCTCGCCCAGGCGCGACGCTTTCGGCGCCCGGACCTGGCAGGCTTTCCGGCAATCAATCCATTGGGCGTGCGTGGTCTCGATCCAGGCACTCGTTACTCCGCCACGGCCACCGCGCGGAAGGTGACCGTCTGTTTCTCGTCCAGTTTCATGAACAACATCTTCGGACGTGGAATCCCGTACTCCACGAGCCAAACCTCGAACGTCGTCGTGATTTGAAGCCGCTTCTCCGCGGTCAGCAAGACCTCAACCGGAACGCTCAAGCGCTTCTTCACGCCGTGCAGCTCGAATTCTCCTGCCACCTGGATCGTCTCCGGTCTGCCGGGTTCGAGCCTCGCCGGATGCCCTCCCACGAGGGTCGCCCCGCGGAACACCGCCCGCGGAAACCTGTCTGTGTGGAGATGATTCTTGCGCATGTGTTGATTGCGAAGGTTGATGCCCGTATCCAGCGTCTCCACGTCAACCAACACCTCCACGCCGATCGAATCCGCGAGCTGGAGGTGATCGAGATCCACGCGACCGCTCACCGCGCCGGTGGATCCCTCGAAGCTCTCCATCGGTGCCTTAGAGGTGAACACTACCCTCGTGCCTTCGGACTTCGACTGGATCGTGAACACCGCCGCGGACGACGCCCCGGCACCACCCGACCCCACGGCTCCCGCGATGAGGAGGCTTCCCAACCACTGCTTCATCGGAATTCTCCCTCTCGTCGGTTCTAGTAGAGGAAATGCACCTGCAAGCGCGGCTGGAAGTACTTGGATGCGCCCTGCACGGCCGGTCCTCCGTGGACGTCGTACCAGACCGCCATCGCTTGCAGATTCAGGAACGGATAGACGAGCGCGTCAATGCCGGCGCCGTAGCGAAAGCGTGCCCCTGTCTTGTTGGCGATGTCCGGATCGTAGAAGTCGTAGACGCCGCGAAGGGCGACGCCCTGTCTCAGGTCAATGGTGACCTCGTGACTGGTAGCGAACTGGTCGCTCGCCGCCCCTGGATCGTGCTTCCAGTCCACCTCTCCGACCCACGTGATGGGTCCGGCGTTTGCCGATCCGAAGGGACCGAATCTTCGACTGACCCCGAGGTCCGATTCCGTGTAAGCGAACGAAGCTCCGGCGCTGATCGCCGCGCCCCGTATCCGGTATCGCCATCCGCAGCGCGCGAACCCGGCGAGCCGGTGGTCGAGATCCTGCGCGAGACCCGGCGCTCCGTTCATCAGTCCGAGGTTGATGACTGCGCTGCCGGGGTGCGTCCCCAGCTCGACGCCGACATCCGTATGCCCGGGCGGGGCGAATCCGAGAAATTCACGCACGAAGGCCGAGTGATCATCGAAGAGCCACCCATAGGCGGGGATGAAGCGGCCAACACGCACGTACCCGTTGGCCGGAAGCACATACCCCATCCCGTAGAGTTCGCGCGTCTGCGATTGCCCCTGATCGAGATAGATCGAAAACTCTTGGGCGGGTTCGAAGAGCGCGTAGAAGTCTCCCTGCATCTGAAAGAAATCGAGGCGCTGAGCTTTCTCGCTGGAATAGAAGAAGAACGTCCGAAGATCCGCTCCGACCGAGAAGGCCGGCGAGACTTGAGGATCGAGCCGCTCGAGCGAAGACTCAGGTGTCGGCTTCGCCGCCATCTCCATCGGAATCAAGTACTGCGCTGCGTACGCCGCGCGCTTGCCGCCTCCCGTAGGGCTGTGATGGCAGAGATTGCAGTCCTGGTTGTAGCGTGCCGCGTATCGCGGCGTGCCCGAGACGGGAAGCGCGACGAGAAGAAGCAGCAAAGCCGACGGCGAGGCAAGCCGCGACAAACGGTTGGGACTCCCTCGGTGAAGCGCGCGGATCACGTCGGCGGCAGCCGCCAATCCCGCGATGGTCATATGCGGCACCTCCTAGCCGTCGTCGTGTTGTGGCCGGCAGCGTGACGCGACCGCTACTCCCAATCCGGCTCCAAATGTAACCCGCTGGCACAGATCAGGACCAGCAGTATTCCACCTGAGAACTCGATCGGGTGCTCTGATGCAACATCCCGATTGACGACATTCGTTGGACCGTCGAATCCCTCGCGGCCATCGGGCATCGAATCTTCGAGACGAGCCTCCAGCGGGAACGTATCCTTGAAGACGTTGCCGCCTCTATCTAGTTGAGTCGCACCGAGCGTCCCCGATACGAACAGAATAGGATCCGCCCTGCAAAGGAGTGTCATCATGAACAGAATGCGGGATCGTGTCATCGCCTTCATCTGTCGCCGTGCGACTATTGTCGCCTGCATCGCGCTTCTCGGCGCCGCCTATGCGTTGGACGCGGATTCGGCCGTGCTGAACTACGGGGCCGTGCTGAGTTCCGCTCAAGAATTTCCCACGAACGTTTCCACTGCGATCGGCGGCGGCCGATTCACAATTGACACCGACGCGAACACCGTCACCTACAGGATTTCCTTCACGGGGCTTGTGGGGCCGGAGACGTCCGCTCACATCCACGGCGTCGCGGATCCCGGCGCGAACGCCGGCGTCCTGCAGGCGCTCCCGGTAGGCAACCCCAAGGTCGGAGTTTGGAACTACCTGGAGGCCCAGGAGGCGGACATCTTGGCGGGAAGGACCTACGCCAACATCCACTCTTCGGCTTTCCCCGGGGGCGAGATCCGGGGCCAGATCGTGTCGCACAACGCTCTTCTCGACGGCGCCCAGGAAGTCCCGGTCGTCGTGACCGCGGCGACAGGGTGGGGCGTCTTCGTCATTGACACCGTGGCGAACCAGCTCAAGTACCATGTCGTGTTCTCGGGCCTGAGCAGTGCCGAGACGGCGGCCCACATTCACGGATTCACGCTCCACGGGACGGGGGCGGGCGTGCTTGTCGGGCTGGCGCTCGGGAGCCCCAAGACCGGCGTGTGGAACTACCTGGAGGCTCAGGAGGAGGGCATCCTCGCGGGCCGCACTTATGTCAACATTCACTCCGTGAACTTTCCAGGAGGCGAGATCAGGGGTCAGATCGTCCCGATCGTCGTCCCGATGGACGGCGCCCAGGAGTTCCCCGCCAACGGCTCAGCGGGCGCTGGGGTGGGGCTGATCGCGTACGATCTCAACACGGACAACCTGAGCTTCGACGTTCGTTTTGCCGGGCTCTCGGGCGCGGAGACGGCGGCCCACATTCACGGCTATGCGCCTCCGGGCGCGAACGCCGGCGTGCTTCTCCCGCTTCCGCTTGGCTCTCCGAAATTCGGCGTCTGGCCCTTCGGCGCTGCCAACGAAACCAACGTGACAAACGGCCTGGCGTACCTGAACATCCACTCGGCGGCGTTCCCGGGAGGGGAGATTCGGGGGCAGATCATCGGGTTCCCGTCTTCCGTCGTGGCTGTTTCTCATGAGACCCCGCCGCCGGCCATGAGCCTTGCGCCGGGCGCGCCCAATCCCTTCCAGAGCACGACGAGGATCAGCTTCCGTCTCGACCGGCCGAGCGTCGCGCGGCTCGCGGTGTATGACACGCAGGGACGGCTCGTCCGGGACCTGGCCGCAGGGGATTTCGCGGCCGGAGAGCACGCCTTCCGATGGGACGGCGCGACGAACGACGGCCGGCGGGTCGCCAGCGGGATCTACCGCTATGTGCTTCACACGCCTCGCGGAGATGTCGCGGGTCGCGTGACCTTGCTGAAGTAGCGCGCCTCGTCGTGGCAAGAACGCCGGCGACGGTCTGTCCTCGGACGCCTGCTCGGAGCGGGAACCGGGGACGGATCGGCGCCGGCCTGACCTCCCATGGCCTCTCCGTCACCCTCCTGGATGCGGACAGCACTGAATTCGCCGTCGCCGACACCTGTTCGCAGAACCACCTGAGCTGGGCCATTGTTGATTCGAGCGTCGCGGAGTAACGCGCCCGGGCCGCCCTTGCTCGGATCGAACTCCAGCCCCGCACGCCGCCCCGGCCGCGCGTGAATGCCCGCCGCCTGATCCGTGGACATTGCCGCCGACGCCGTGTACCGTCTTCGCCGTGGAGATTGGGGTGAGGGCCGGTCGGAGCGCGCGGGCGTCGCCCTTCGATCCGGACTCCAGTGGGGCGCCGGGGCCGCAGCCTCCACCAGCCATGTCCAACCTCGCTCACGGAGGAGACCACCGTGCAACAACCCACCGCAGTGCAGTCCAAATCCGCCTGGACGATGATGAAGAACTACTTCCTCGACTTCAAGGTCCTGAAGGACTGTCCCCGCGAGTACTGGGTGATCCAGGCGGTCAACCTCCTGGATTCGTTCGCGTACTTCGCCTTCCTGAACATCGCGGTGGTCTTTCTCTCGGAGAACCTGGGGCTCTCCGACGTGCGCGCGGGGTATGTCTTCACCGTGTTCACGACGACCGTGACCCTGATGCTCTTCTTCTCGGGGTTCATCACGGACTCGCTGGGGATTCGAAAGGCCATGTACCTGGCGATGGGACTGCTCCTCATCTCGCGCGGCGGCATTGCGCTCTGTGGGTTCTTCCCCTCCTTCCCGCACCGCACCGCGCTCATCTGGCCGCTCTTCCTGCTTCTCGCACCGGGCACGGCGATGGTGCAGACGGTCTTCCAGGCCGCTGTGCGACGGTACACGAGCGAGCGGGCGAGAGGGGCGGGCTTCAGCATGTGGTACCTGGTCATGAACATCGGCGCGGCGCTCGGCGGGTTCGCCATTGACTTCGTTCGCCTGACCCTGAAGGCGAACAACACATGGATCGTCAACATCGGCGTGGTCGGCGCGGTTCTCTGCACCTTCCTCACGCTGCTCTTCATCCGGAACGAGCTGCAGATCTTCGCTCCCGGCGAGAAGTCCGAGAGCGAGCCGAAGAAGCCGGTGGAGCGGAAGCTGCCGTGGCAGATTCTGAGAGAGGTCGTCACGCAGAGCGCTTTCTGGCGCTTTATCGTCCTCGTGAGCTGCGTGATCGGCGTCCGCGCGGTGTTCCTCTACATCGCGCTCCTCTCCCCGAAATACTGGCTGCGCGTGATCGGCGAAAACGCGCCGATGGGGCTCTTCCAGGCGATCAACCCGATCCTGATCGTCGTCGGGCTGATCATCTTCATCCCGCTCGCGAACAAGTTCAACATCTACAAGATGCTGGTCTTCGGCGGTTTCATCTCGGCGCTGTCGGTCTTCGCCCTCGTCTTGCCCTGGAGGTGGTTCAGCAGCGACATCGTCTCGGGCTACACGGCAATGACCGTCCTCTCCCTGGTGATCCTCTCGATCGGTGAGATCATCTGGTCGCCCAAGCTGCAGGAATACACCGCCGCCGTGGCGCCGGCCGGCCAGGAAGGGTCCTACCTCGGCATGTCGCTCATGCCGTACTTCTTCGCGAAGACGTTCATCAGCCTCTTGTCCGGCCACATGCTGCTGCGCTTCTGCCCGGAAGGGATCCAGCCCCGGATCATCGCGGGGACGTTGCCGTTCTGGCGCTCGCCGGAGGCGATGTGGTTCCTCCTGGGAGCCTTCGCGCTCTTGGGGCTTTCCGTCGCGATCATCTTCAAGGGTTGGCTGACGCGCGGGGTGAAGCTCGACCCGGTCCGGGAGGGAGCGGCCGAACACGCCTGAGAGGCGGGCGTGCGCCGCGTTCAACGGCGCGTGACAGTCTGTGGCGAGCAGGCGGGGCGGATCACCCGCGCCGAGTTCGAGCGTCGGCCCATCGGAGCCATTCCGAGAGCACGGCGACGCTCCAGATCGCGCGCGCGTGATCCGCTCTTCGCGTCTTGTGCTCCTCGAGAAGCGCCAGAGCCGCGGCCGGATCCACGCCGGCCGTGCGCAGACGGGCATCCTCGAGGCGAGAAAACGCCCAATCGTGAAGCGGGCCGCGGAGCCATCGGCTGAGCGGCACGGAGAGGCCGCGCTTGCGCCTTTGCACGTTCTCGCGCGGCAGATAGCGGAGCGCGAAGCGCTTGAGGAATACCTTGCTCGTCGCCCCGCGCACGCGCTCCCGGGCCGGGAGTGTCGCCGCAAACTCCATGACGGCGGTGTCGAGGAAGGGGGCGCGCAGCTCGAGCGCCGACTGCATGCTCGCGCGGTCGGCCTTGGTGAGAAGCCCCTCGGCGAGCGTGTTCTCGAGGTCCCATCGCTGCACGAGGTCGAGCACCGCTCCGTCACGCGGCGATGGGTCGTCGCCGCGTTCCTGGACGCCGAGCCGCGCCAGCAGATTCGGCGCGATGTTCGACACCCAGAGCCTGTGACGCGCGAGTCCCTCCATTTCCGCGGCCGCGACGAACCGCTTGAGGAGGAACGACACGGTGACCTTCTTGTCGCTCGCGGGCCAACGGGCGACGAGACCTCGCGCGAGGGCCCTCACCGCGCGCGGCCAGCGCGCGTACGCCTCGGCGAACTCCACGCCGACATGCGTCGGGTAGCCGCCGAAAAGCTCGTCGGCGCCCTCGCCGACGAGCGCGAGCTTGACGTCCTCCGCGGCCCTGCGGGCTAGGAGCGCCGTCGGAATCCACGCGGGATCCGCGAGCGGCTCGCCGACGTTTCGAATAAGGCCGGCGATCTCGGAGGGGAACGCCTCGGCTTCGACCCAAACCGAGACCGATTCGAGCCCGAGTGCGCGGGCCGCGTGTTCGGCGAAGCTCCCCTCGTCGTAGCTCGGTTCCCCGAAACGAAGGGTGTACGCGCGGAGCGGCTTGTCCGGCCGCAGGCTCTTCGCGACGGCGGCCACGAGCGAGGAGTCAATTCCGCCGCTCAAGAACACCCCGAACGGAACGTCCACCTCGCTCTGCCGGCGGACCGCCTCGCGGAAAATCTCGTCGAAGCGTTCGAGCGAACCGGTTTCCTTCGACGCGCTCGCGATCTCCCATCGCCAGTAGCGGCGGCGGCGTTCCCCGCGCTCCTCGAAGACGATCACCTCGGCCGGGGCTACCTTTCTGATCTCGCGAAAGGGCGTTGTCGGCGCGGCGAATGAACCGAAGCGCAGATAGTTCGCCAGAGCCTCGCGATCCGGCGTGAGGATGGCGGACGGATCGGCGGCGAGCGCGGCGGCCTCGGTCGCGAAGCGGATCGCGTCCCCGGCGGCGTAATAGAAGAGCGGCTTCTCACCGGCGCGGTCGCGCGCAAGCAGCAGTCGTCGCTCCTTCGGGTCCCACAGGGCGATTGCGAATGCGCCGACGATCCGTTCGGCGAACTGCTCGCCCAGCTCGAGGTAGAGGCCTGGGAGCACCGCAACGTCCGTGGCCTGTTCGACCATGTGGCCGCGGCTCTCGAGCCACGCACGGAGCTCGGGCGCGTTGTCTATCTCGCCGTTGCACACAACGATCACACCGCTCTCGCGATGGACGATCGGCTGCCTTCCGTCGGAGAGCCCGCGGATCGCGAGCCGCGTCGCGCCCAGAACCGCGCCCGGGGCCGTCTCGAGGCCGGTCGCGTCCG